>CALAZQ010000220.1 GCA_937926325.1 uncultured Planctomycetaceae bacterium
CTCCGGGGGCATCGTCACGGACCGCAGCGATGGTGGCCCGGGCATATTCCCAGGGGGGCAGCGGGCCGGCGGCCGGGGGTGCCGCGGTGGCGGTGCCGACAGACCAGCTCATGCGGAGGTCTCCCGGATCGCAGCCACTTCTTCGGTCAGGTCGATGCCGACCGGGCACCAGGTGATGCAGCGGCCGCAGCCCGTGCAGCCGGAACTGCCGAACTGGTCGATCCAGCCGGCCAGCTTGTGGGTCAGCCACTGCCGGTAGCGGGCGGCGGTGGTCGGCCGGGCGTTCTCGGCGTGCATCTGGCCATGCTCGGCCGTGAAGCAGCTGGCCCAGTGCCGCTCGCGAGCGGTCGCCTCACCGGAGAGATCGGCCACTTCGGTGACGCTGCTGCAGAAGCAGGTGGGGCAGACCATGGTGCAGTTGCCGCAGGCGAGGCACCGCTCGGCTACCTCGGCCCAGCGGTCATGCTCAAGGTTGTCAAAGAGCAGGTCGCGGATGTTCTCAGTGTTGAGGCTGCGGTGGACCGGGGCGGGACGCGGCTGGTCGGTTGCCAGCGGCAGGGCGGCCGGGGCGACTTCTTCACGAGGCCGAACGGGTGTGGTCGGCCGGCTGGCCATCGCCGCGGCCAGTTCGCGGGAGACCTCGCGGGCGGCAGCGATGTCGGCAGCCGTGCAGGGAGGCTGGCCCGGGGCAAGCTCGGCAGCCACCGTCGCCCCCGCTTCTGAGCCAATCTCGACCACGAATCGTTCGCCGACCGGGGTCAGCAGCAGGTCGTAGCCGCCGGTCACTTCGGGGCCACAGCCCATTGAGTGGCAGAAGCAGGTGGCAGCCGCCCGGCGGCAGTTGACTGCCACGATGAACAGCCGCTCGCGGCGGGCCTGATAGAAGGGGTCAACGTAGTCGCCTTCGAGAAAAACCTGATCCTGAATGGCGAGGGCCCGCAGGTCACAGGCCCGCGGCCCGATCACCGCCAGCGGCTCGGGGGCCGCCTGCTCGTTGACCTGTTGCCAGCTGCCCTCCTCCCGTCGCCACTGCTGGATCGTCTCACGCGGGGGAAACAGAAAGTTCTTCAGTGAATGGGGCCCGGCCACATGGTCGAAGGGCCCGGCGAGGGCCTGTTCGATCAGCCGGTACCAGCCGCCATCCTGCTCGTCGACCAGGCCGTGCGGCAGAGCGGTGGCGGTGGGCAGATCGTCATAGACGACCGCCGCATCCCGCACCTGCGGCCCGACGACGCGGTGGCCGGCCACCTGCAGGGCCTCGATGAGCCGCTGGAGGTCCTGCCGATCGAGCCAAAATGGTGTCGCGGTCTCAGGCATCGCCGGAAAGGTCTGCGCGGGATGGGTGGCGGGCAGCAAACGCTCGTCCCAGCAGACCAACTCTACGCAGTGCCCGTCAAACGGTTCCAGCAAGCAGCCGCTAGCGTCGCGCCCAGCCCGAGCTGCCGATCGAGCTGATCAGGCCGGCGTGCACCACCAGGCCGAAGCCCACCTTGTTGATCACGTCGGCCACGTTGTAGATCAGCTCTCGTGGTGCTCCGTTGCCAGAGAGTGGCAGCAGAAAGCCAATCGGATAGATCGCCCAGCCGATCAGGATGAAGAGCCGCATCGCCATCAATGACTTCGCCAGCGGTTCGGGGGCGTCGTGAATCGCCTCTGCCAGCGAGAAAAACAGCGTTACCAGAATCAGCACCACGCAGCCGCAGCTCAGGGCGAAGAAAAGCCACCAGTTCTGACTGCCGACCGGTGAGATTTCGGCCACGAAACCGAGCCCGATCATCGCTATGTCGAGCAGGACAAGCTGGGCAAACACCTTGAGCGATTCCCACCCCAGGCCCAGGACAAGAGGAAAGGTCAGCAGCAGCAGGGGTGTCGTCAGCAGCCAGTCGATGTAGCGAAGCGCCGTGGGAAACTCGCCGCCGGTCTGCTGATAGACCCCGGTCATCTGCTGGTAGTTGACGCAGGCGATGCCACAGATGAGGGTCGAGAGCGTCACCACGGTGTACTGCTCAGCATCGAGATCACCGCGGAAGAGCATCAGGCCGAAGAAGGCCGCCCCGGCTCCCATCGCGATCGTCGCGGTGAAAAAAGTGTAGAGCGTGACCGATTCGAGTGGGCTGTTGTTGATGAACTGCAGTGACAGCGCCGTGGTTTCGGCAATGAGCGGGATCATGCGGGGGACTCCGAGGAAAGGTAGGTTTGAAAGAGCGAAAGCAGCCGCTGCTTGTCGAAGGGTTTGACGATGAAGTCGAGGGCTCCGAGTTGGATGCACTCGTTGAGCTTGGCCCGCTGGTCGATCGCGCTGATCATCACCACCCGGGCCTGCGGGTCTACGCCGCGGATGGACCGGAGGGCTTCGACGCCATCCATTTCGGGCATCACGATGTCGAGAGTGGTCATGTCGGGCTGAAGCTCCCGGTATCGCTCGACCGCCTCGGCCCCGTTGGTTGCCTCGCCGGCAATTTCCCAGCCGGCCTTCTTGGCGGTGTCTTTGATGATCGCCCGCATGATCATGGCGTCGTCGACGACGAGCAGCCGTTTGGTCGAGGTCGCGTTCATAGAGGGCTCCAATAAAATTGCTGCGGGAAGGGGACGCGGGGTCAGAACCGTTGGGGTTCCGCACCCATGGTTTCGACGGTCATCGTGCCGGTGGCGACATCGAGGGCGATCCGCCGCCCCTGTTCACCTCCACAACACTTCGCCAGAATCGGAATGTCAAGCTGGCCCAAGAGCTGTTCAATCGCGGCGACGTTCTGGTCACCGATGGTCATGCCGCTTTGAAAGGCGAACATTTTTGCACCACCCGCAAGTTTGGCCGACCAGCGGACCGGTTCGCCCCGGCACAAGGCACCGAGCTGCCTGAGGAGTTCGGGAATGGCGGTGTCGGCGAACTTGCCTGGCTGCGTTTTACGTCCCTTCGATTCCGGCAGCATCACATGGGCCATGCCAGCCAGCTTGCGGCGACGGTTGTAGATGGCGACGCCGACGCAGGAGCCGACAAACGTCCGCAGCTGCCCGTCGTCACGACCGACGCCAATCTCAGCCATGCCGATCGCGCCGGCAAAAAATTGCCGGGGAGCAGAACCAGCGGCGGCGGTGTCTGATGGATTCGTCACGAGAGGTGCCGGCGCAGGCCGGGGGAACGAGGGCTCAGCCAAGGTCATCTGCCTCGGGGATGAACAGCAGCGAGCATTTGCCCGGCATGTCATCAACGCAGAAATCGGTATGGGTGAGGAAGACGTCGTCAGCCACCGAGGCCTGCGCCATCAAAATGCCTTGCATGACCGCGGCGGCGTAGTCGCGAATGAACCAGGGGGGGGAGGGGAGCAGTGGTTCGGCGACTGCGTTGGGGTTTGCCTGCGGATCGCCGGCCATGGCGTTGAGGTAGGCGCAGCCGATGATGTTGGCGGTTTCAACGGCGGCCGACTGCTCAACCTCGGTCCACTCGGTGCTGGTTCCGATCTCCCGGCCGAGCAGCATGTCAGCCAGGGCCAGCCCGCTGGCATCGTCACTGGTCAGCACCAACAGGCCGGAAAACAGGCCGGTGATCTGCATGGCACAGGCGACCAGCGGTGAGTCGGTGACGCCCAGAACGCCAGCGGCGTCGGTGATCGGCAGCACCGACACCTGGTTGATCGTGATGCTGGTGGGCCGGCTCAGCCACTTTGATAATGCGACGGAGGCTTCCTCGGCGGCCCGCCTGAACAGATCGGTCTGCGAGGTGAGTGAACGAATTGGCATAAGGGGCGTCCGTGATTGAGGGTGCTGGCCTGCGGCTCAGTGCTCAGCGTTTACTTCCACCGCAGCGCCGGCCTGGCCGCCCACGGCCAGTTCGATGCAGGTGGCGGCATCGAGCAGCAAGCAGACTGAACCGTCACCCAGAATGCTGGCACCGCCCAGCCCCCGAATGTGTGTGAAGTTTTCGTCGAGTGACTTCACGACAATGTCCTGTCCGCCCAGCAGGGCATCAACCCTGAGGCCCAGCGACCGGTTGTTGGCGTGCAGAATAACGACATGGGCGTCCTCGTCGCCGGTTGTGCCCGACGGCGGTTCACCCCCATCGGTGCCCCCGGCGATCTCTCCGTAGTCAAACAGGTCGTCGATCGAAACCAGCGGCAGGAACTCACCACGGATGTCGCACATCTGGCGGCCGTTGACCAGCAGGCTCTGGTGGCCTGCAACCGAGACGATTTCTCGAACATTCTCGATCGGCACCGCCAGCACGCCATACCGCAGCCGAAACAGCATGCAGCGGGTGATCGTCAGGGTCAGCGGGAGCCTGATGGTGAACTTCGTGCCCTGGCCCGGCCGGGAGCCGACTTCAATGGTGCCGTTGAGGCGGGCAATCTTTGTCCGCACGATGTCCATGCCGACGCCGCGGCCGGAAATGTCTGACACGGTAGCTGCCGTGCTGAAGCCGGGCTGAAAGATCAGCTCCACCAGATCGTGTTCGGCCAGCGTGTCGGCCGTGTCCCGCGACACCAGTCCCCGGCTGACGGCAATCTGCTTCACCCGTTCGGTGTCGATGCCGCTGCCGTCGTCTTCGACAGTGATGAACACATTGTTCCCGCGGTGTGAAGCTGAAAGGGTGACGGTTGCCACCTCTGGCTTCCCGTGCCTGATGCGAATCTCGGCCGGTTCGATGCCATGATCGACGCAGTTGCGAATCAGATGATTCAGCGGGTCACCGATCTCGTCGATCATCCGCTTGTCGAGTTCGGTCTTTTCCCCCTCGATCTCCAGGTACACCCGCTTGTCAAGTTCCTGGGCAATGTCGCGAATGGATCGCTTGAAGCGGTTGAACAGCGGCCCAACCGGCACCATCCGGGTGTTGAGCACGCCCTGCTGCAGGCTGTTGGAGACCCGGGTCAGCTGATCGATGGCGGCGGTGAGCTCTGTGAAATGCTGCCGGCCCTCCTGCCAGCCAAGCATTTGCTGCTCCATGACGGAGACCTGCTCACCGAGTTCCTGAAGTTCCAGGCTGGTCGGCGCGGGCCCGTCGGTGGAGAGTTGCTCGACCAGATGGCGGACCAAGCCGATCACCGTGGTGGCCTGTGACGACAGCCCGGTCTTGTGAAACATCGGGGCGATGTCATCGGCAAGCTGGGACAGCCGGGCTCGGTTGACGACCAGTTCACCGGTCTGGTTCAGCAGCACATCGAGCCGGTCCACATCGACGCGGACCGTTTCGGTGAGGGCAGGGGCTCTGGTGGCAGCGGCGGGGCGATTGGCAGAGGTGTCCGGCGGTTGCCCCGAGGCCGGCGAGCTGTCAATGTCCGGTTCATCCAGCTGTTCGAGGTCACCGCTGTCCGTCGCCACGCTCGTACTGGCGGTCGCCCGTGTCCCGGGCGGCACCTTTTCCACGGTGACGGCGGCCACACCATCGGCCCGGGCGGCCGCCTCGATCTCAGCCGCTGTGGCCATCGTGCTCAGCACCAGCTCAAAGCGGTCCAGCCGGCTGGCCTCCGGGAATTCACTGCGGGGTGGCTGGCAGTCGATCAATTCACCGAGCGCCGCCAACCGGGTGACGATCAGCTCGGCCTTCATCTCAGCCATCGGCAGGCCGGGCGTGAGTTCGACCCCGATCAGCCAAAGTTGGTCGTCGTCAGCGTCCGCCGCAGGTTCAGCCGCCGCAGGTGCCGGGGCCGGGGCGGCCTTCGGTGCCGGGGCAGTGGCCGCTGGTGGAGCGGGCCGGGCCGTGTCGGCCTGGCTGGCCTGGTGCTCAAGTGCCTTCACCTGGTCGAGCAGGTCGCCAGCTGAGTGCAGGGCTTCACCATTCCGCAGTCGGCCGTTGCATTCCCGCAGAAAATCGATGCAGCGGAGAACAACGTTGATGGTGGCGGTGTCGAGCTGCTGCCGGCCGGAGCGGAGCCGTTCGAAGTGGGTTTCCAGATGGTGGGTCAGCGACGTGATCCGGTCGAGCCCCAGCAGGGCTGATGAGCCCTTGATCGAGTGAATCAGCCGGAAGGCCTCATTCAGCCCCTGGGCATTTGCAGGGTCGGTCTCAAGCTGCAGAAAGGTCTCCACCAGCCCGTCGAGCTGCTCGTCGGTTTCATCGAGGTAGAGCCGAAGATAGTCACCCATCTCGTCGGCTGGCAGGTCGCCGGGAAAGTTATGGTCGCTCATGTGTCGGGGTCGGCCGGCTGCGCCGAGAAGTGGTCAGAGGGGTTTTTTGTAGAGGAAGATCGATTGCTTCTCGAGATCGCCGAGCAGGTCGTAGATGCCATCAGCCGGGCCGACCACGAGAAACCCGCCGGGGGCGAGGGCGTCGATCAGGTTGCGGACGGCCCGCTGCTTCGATTCACGATCGAAGTAGATGAAGACGTTCCGAATAAAGATGCAGTCCTGCCGGGGTGCCGCGATGGGATCGAGCAGGTTGTGCCGTTGGAACTCGCACATCTGCACCAGCCGTGGCCGGATCGCCCAGCCGTTCTCATCCGGCAGGTGGGTGAAATACTTTCGCCGCCGTTCCGCCGAGACATGTTCGAGCGAACGGTCGGGAAACACACCCCGCTTGGCGGCAGTAATCATCGTTTCGCTGATGTCACTGCCCAGCAGTGAGATCCGCCAGCCGCCGAACCGATGCAGCATCTCGTCGATGCAGATGGCCAGGGTGTAGAGCTCCTCCCCCGAGCTGCAGGCCGCCGACCAGACCCGCAGCGAGCGGTCATGCTTCTTCTCGGCCGCCCGGTTGAGCAACTCGGGCAGGAACGCCCCCGAAAACCAGTCGAAGTGGCCGCCGGTGCGAAAGAAGTGTGTCTCGTTGGTGGTGATGGCGTCGATGAACTGTTCCAATTCGCCCGGCAGGCGATCGCGGGTGAGCTGGTGGTAGTAGTCCTCGAACGAATCGATGCCCAGGTCCCGCAGCCGACGTCGAATCCGGTTGGACAACAGCGTGATCTTGCCGTCTGCCATCCGGATGCCGGTCTTGCCATAGATGAAGGTGCGGAAGCGGTCGAATTCTTCCTCAGTCAGTTTGGTCAGTTCCATGGTGGTCCACTGGCCGCCGGCCCAGGTTGCGTGTTGGCTCCCGCAGAATCGCCGCTGCGGCAATTCCACCCGCCTTCTTGAGTATCGCCCAGAAATGGCTGCAGCGGTTCGAACCATCGGCTGAAATCCTCACAAACCCCGGCTGTGGCTCAGACAGTGAACCGCTTGACGAGGTCGCGGAGGCCCTGGGCCTGGGCCCCGAGTTCCTCGGCACTGGCGGCCATCTCCTCGGCGTTGGCGGCATTCGACTCGGTCGTCTGGGAGACTGAGCGAATCGCAAGTTTGACCTCACCGGCGTTGGCCGCCTGATCCTCTGTCGCGGTGGCGATTGAGCTGATCTGTTCGGCAGTCCGGCCTGAGGCCGCCACAATCTGCTCAAGAGCATGGCCAACCCTTTGGGAAATAGTGGCACCCTCTTCGACCCGACGGCTCGACTCATTGATCAGCCCGGTGATTTCCTTCGCTGCCTCACTGGCCCGCTCGGCCAGCTTACGGACCTCATCGGCCACCACTGCAAAGCCGAGGCCGTGCTCACCCGCCCGGGCCGCCTCGATGGCCGCGTTGAGGGCGAGCAGATTGGTCTGGCTGGCGATCTCGCTGATCACCGCGATGATTTCGTTGATCTGCTGCGACGATTTCTGAATCAGGTCCATCGAATTGACCGCATCGGCCACCGCGGTGCCGCCAGCCTGAGCCATGCGGGCAGTCTCTTCGGCCTGTTGCCGGGAACCAGCTGCCGCCTTGGAGATTGCATCGATCGAGTTGACGAGCTGCTCGACCGCGGCGGTCATCTCTTCAACACTGGCGGCCTGTGACTGCGAGCCTTCGCTGAGGCCGCTGGAGCTTTCGGCGATCATGCGAGCGCCCTCGTTCTGCTGGTCGGCAGCCTCGGAGATCTGCCGGACGAGGCTGCGGAGTTCGTTGATCATGGCATTGGCGGTGTTGGCGATGCGGGCTACATCGTCATCGGCAGCCTGTTCGAAGTCGGCCGTCAGGTCGCCGGCGGCCACTTCAGTGAGATGGGTCAGCAGTGACTTCGCCCGTAGCTCGCGGTCGGTGTTGTCGATGGCAAACTTCACAACCCGCACAACGTTGCCCTGCTCATCCCGCACCGGTGCATAGGTGCCCATGATGTAGACCGGCCGGCCCCCCTTGGCGAGCCGGGCATAGGCGGCAGTGAAGTGCTCGCCGCGGCGAAGGGCATTCCAGAAGTCGGCATAACCGGCACTGTCGCGGGTGGCCTCATCGACAAAGATGCTGTGATGCCGGCCGCGTACCTCGTCAAGCGTGTAGCCGAAGACCCTCAGGAAATTGTCGTTGGCGCCGATGATCGTGCCGTCGGGCTGGAAGTCGATGCGGGCCAGTGACTTGTCTATTGCCGCCAGAATGTCGGTGGGGCTTGACCGGTCGGCACCGACGAAGCGGTCCTGACCGGTGGCCGTGGGAAGACCGGAAGTTGCCGGGAAGAGCCAGGAAAGGAGTGGCATGGTTGCGTCGCTTGACTGATAAGGGGGAATGAGGGTGGCGAGGTGGGAAGGCGGCCGGGCCTGCTTGGGCGTTCGGCTTCGGTCGGGCTGCCAGCAGTCTTCAGACGCTGAACCGCTTGATCAGGTCGCGGAGGCCTTGGGCCTGGGCGCCAAGTTCCTCGGCGCTGGCGGCCATCTCTTCGGCGCTGGCAGCGTTCGACTCGGTGGTCTGCGAGACTGACCGGATGGCCATCTTGACCTCTCCGGCGTTGGCCGACTGGGCCTCGGTGGCGGCGGCGATCGAGGCGATCTGCTCGGCGGTCTGCCCTGAAGCCGAGACGATTTTGCCGAGTGACTGGCCGACCCGCTCGGAAAGTGATGCGCCTTCCTCAACGCGTTTGCTCGACTCCTTGATCAGCGCGGTGATCTCTTTGGCCGCCTCGCTGGCCCGCTCGGCCAATTTGCGGACCTCGTCGGCCACCACGGCAAAGCCGAGGCCGTGCTCGCCGGCCCGGGCTGCCTCGATGGCGGCGTTGAGGGCCAGCAGATTGGTCTGGCTGGCGATCTCACTGATCACCGAAATGATCTCATTGATCTGTTCGGAGGACTTTTGGATCAGGCCCATGGAGCCGATCGCGTCGGTGACCGCTGAGCCACCTTCTTGGGCCATCGCCGCCGTCTCCTCAGCCTGTTGGCGGGAGTCGATCGCCGCCTTCGAGATTGAGTCGATCGATGCGACCAACTGTTCGACAGCCGCAGTCATCTCCTCGACGCTGGCGGCTTGTGACTGCGAGCCTTCGCTGAGGCCACTGGAGCTCTCAGCGATCATCCGCGCCCCTTCGTTCTGTTGGTCGGCCGCTTCGGAGATCTGCTTGACCAGGCTACGGAGATCACCAAACATTGTGCGGGCATTGTCGGCCAGCAGGCCCATGTCGTCGTCGCTCGTGTAGCCGATTTCACGGGTCAGGTCGCCCTGCGAAGCGGCGGTGAAGACCTCGACCAGTTCCTTCACCTTGGCCTCCACGTCAGCGGCGCGGTCATTGATGATCTGCTGCTGCTCACGCTCCCGCTCTTCGGCCCGCTTTTGTTCAGTAATGATTTCCCAGGTAACCAATGGACCCATGTAGTTGCCCTGGCGGTCTTTGAGGGCCGTGACGCTCAGGTCGAGAATTTCATCACCCAGCTTGATTTCAGCCCGGTGCGGCAGATTGGCCGGATCCATCACGATCGCCCGCTGGTGTTCCGGTCGCTTGTGGAAGATGTCGATGGACTGGCCGATGATGTCGTCGACTTTGCATGGCAGCAGGTGCTGGAGCTTCCGCAGCGACTCGTATGAGGCGGGGTTCATGTAAACGATATTGAAATTGCGGTCTGCGAGAATCAGTCGGACGCTGGTGTTCTCGACCATTTCGGTGTACCGCTGCTGCATTTCGCGGTCGGCTTCACGGGCCTTGGCTTCAGCGGTGACATCGACGGCGAACTTGACCACCCCGACGGGAGCTCCCCGCTGGTCAAAGACCGGGTTGTAGGTGGCCTGAATCCAGACCGTCTCGCCGGTCTTGGTGACCCGCCGAAACTCACCCGACTGAAATTCGCCGCTGCGGAGCTTGGCCCAGAACTCACGATAGGCATCACTCGACTTGGTCACCTCGTCCACGAACATGCTGTGGGGGCGGCCACGAATCTCATCGAGCGTGTAGCCCATCAGGGTGAGAAAGTTTTCGTTGGCATCGAGGATGGTGCCGTCGAGGGCGAACTCGACCCGGGCCATCGAGCGGTCGAGGGCGTCAACGATGTAGCGGAGGGAGATCGAGCGGGGGGCGGCCATGGGGTGAAGGCTCCGAGAATGAAAAGGGGCGTTGGGGGCGACAGCGATGCTGCATCAGCCCCGGTGCGGGGCGGTCGGGAACGAGAACACGATCACGTGGCAGATCCGGCAAACTGGTCACTCGCCCGATGAACCTCTTCGAGGTTGGCCGGATCGAGCAGCTGGTCAACGTCGAGCAGGATGAACAATTCCTCGCCGACTCGGGCAAAGCCCTCGATGAAGCGACGACCGGTCGGGCTGACGGAGTCTGGTGCAGGCTGTAGCTGCTCGGTCGCGACCCGCATCACCCGCGAGACGGCATCGACCGTGCAGCCGATGGTCCGCTGGCCGACATTGACCACGATGGTGCGGGTTTCAGCGTCGTTCGCTTTGCGGTCGAGCTTGAACAAGGCTCGCAGATTGATGATCGGAATGATCGTGCCACGCAGGTTGCTCACGCCGTCAACGTACGGCGGAACCTCGGGCACTCGGGCGACGCTGGTCGGAATGACGATCTCTTGAATCCGTTCGATCCGAAAGATGTAATTTTGCTCAGCCAGCCGAAAGCCGACGAATTGCGGGGCGGCGGCATTGGTGCCGGTGCCGGTGTTACCAGCCTGCGGAGAGCCGGCCGGAGGAGCGGTGGATGGTGACTCGTGCATGCGGCGTCCTTGACGTGGGGAGGGCCGGCTCTGGGGTAACGCGGCCGGAGAGAAGTTCCCGCTATTCCGATATACCTGTCAGTTGATACCCGGGCAAATTCCCCGACGCGAAAAAGCTGTGCTTCCTGCCGATTTTCTCTTATCCGTAGGGTCAGGGCTTTTCGCCGCGGTTGGTTTGGTACGATTTTGACGAAGACTCCGCCTGGTTTGCCCAGGCCGGTGGCTGGTCTGATCTGAGGCGAACGCGTGACATCTCCCCCTTCGCTACGCGTCCTGGTGGTCGATGACTCGGCCCTCTATCGGCAGATGCTGAAGCATGTTGTCGGCGGTGTCGCTGGGGTCGAGGTGGTCGGGACGGCCGTCGATGGGCTTGAGGCTGTCAACAAAATTGCTGATCTCCGGCCCGATCTGGTCACCCTTGATGTTCAGATGCCGAACCTCGACGGGCTTGGGGTGCTCCGCGAGATCAAGCGGCGGTCGCTCCAGACGCTGGTGGTGATGGTCAGCAGCCTCACCGCCCAAGGGGCACCGGAAACTGTCGAGGCGTTGCTGCACGGGGCGATCGACTGTGTGCTCAAGCCGGCCGGGCTGGAGCCGCATCTCGCCCGGGCAGAACTTCGTCAGGCGTTGGGTGAACGGCTTGCCGCCGTGCAGGCGACCCGTCGCGAAGTTGCAGTAGCAGCCACTCCGGAGCCTTCGGTTCAGGCGGCAGGGGTGAGCCTGGCGACGGGTGACTG
>CALAZQ010000221.1 GCA_937926325.1 uncultured Planctomycetaceae bacterium
GCGACGAACACCGCCGGGAAGAAACCGGCTGCCCATCCCCGCGGTTTGCTCACTGATGGTTTGGCCATCGCCGCAGTCTAGCTGTCCGTGGAAAAAGCCATCCATGGCCCTTGCTCGCGACTGCGGGCGACAGTAGGTCCACTTGGGTAACACCCGAAAACGCCGAGGGTTTTCGGTGTTACCGATCGCCGCATCCTGCGGCGGAAGATTTTTTCCACAGCCTGCTAGCGGCCAGCGTCGTCGCCAGCGAAGTTGTCGAGGAAGCCGGGGCAGCCCGGGAAAGCGTTGGGGGCGGGGAGGCTCTGGTGGCTGAGGGGACAGCCGCACAGTTTGTCGATTACGGGGGGGCGGTTTTTCCGATACCAGAGCTAGGGATGAGAATGAACGTGGCGGCCACTCGCCCCACGCCATGAAGGTGATCGAATGACCTGTCGCCCGCTGGCAACCGAGCACATCCAGCTGCCGAAGAAGCACGCAGCGGTCGTGCTGCGACTGCTGCTCATTGCCGGCCTGCTCGTCGTGGCGTCGTCGGCAACGGCCCAGCAGTACGTTCTGCCTGTGTCGCCGCAGCCGGTCCGGGTGCCGGTCAACCGCATCCAGGCACCCGGCTACGTGCCACCGCGGCCCGTCGTCCGGCGGCCCTGGTGGTTTACGGTGCAGACGGTCTCTGGGCCGGGGGCCGTGGTGCCGGTCGCCCGCGTCACCAACTACCGACCGCTGCCGTTCCGGTTTCCGGCCAACGCCCCCGTGCTGGCCGGCAAGCCGATTCTGCCACCCGAGGGGACGCCGCCGGCCCAATGGGCGGCAGCACCAGCCGTCACGCCAGCCCCGCCTCGTCCACAGCCAGCCGCACGACCGGCTCAACCACGTGCTGCTTCGCCGCCTCCCGCGGCCGTGGCCGGACAGGCCGCTGCTCCTGCTCAACCTGAGCAGACGCCACCGCCCACACCGCCGGCCCCGTCGGGCCGGTGGGCCACCATTGCCATCGATGCCAGTCAGCCGCAGCCCAATGCGATGGCGGTGACAATTCCGGCAACTCCTGGCAGCATGCTGGCGACCACCCCGGCAACACCACCCGTTCCGGCCCAGCCCGTCAGCCAGCCCGTCGCGGCGCCATCCGTCCAGCCGCCGGCGCCGCCGGCAGTTGCCTGGTGGCGATGTATCGGTGTGACCGATGGCGACACGTTGACCTGTCTCGATGAAGCGGGGCGACAGCAGAAGCTGGGGCTGGCAGCCATCGATGCCCCCGAACCGGGGCAGCCCTACGGCCGTGAGGCTCGCGAGTCGCTCGCCGAACTGGTATTCGGCAAGCGTGTTGCGGTCATGGTCATCAATCGGGACGCCGCGGGGCAGGCGATCGGCCAGGTGGCTGTCGACGGTCGCGACGTGAGTGCCGCGATGGTGGCGTCAGGAGCGGCCTGGGCCGATCCGACGACGGGCAGCAGGCTGGCTCCCGAACAGCAGCAGGCGAAGCAGGCTCGCATGGGACTGTGGGCTGAGGACAATCCGCAGCCACCCTGGGAGTTCCGCAACGCCGGCGAAACCCCGTGGCAGCCGTCGGCCTGACCCACTCCCGCTATTCGTGCTCGCTGCGGATCAGTGGCTCACCATCGTCAGCGATGTCGACATGCAGCACCATCGGGTTGCAGCAGACCGGGCAGTCTTCCACATAGTCCTGGTGCCGGCCCTCGGTAACGTCAATCGGCACCACGATCTCTTCGCCGCATGAGTCGCAGACATACCGGGCCTCAACCTCAGCCGGCTGAGTGTCCTGCCGGTTGGCCGCCAGCCGCAGCCGGTGATCATGAAGCGGATCATCTGTTTCATGTCGCATGGCATCACTCCTGAAAAGCGCTGTCGCTCGACCCGGGGGTAGCGGCTCGCAGTCGGGCGACCTTCTGCCTGCATATTATTCCCTGGGCAGGCAGCAGGTCACACTCGTGGAGGTGGCGTGATGAGAAAAGCTCTTTTTCTGGGAGATTTCATGACCATTTTCTCTGGACGGTTGGGCGTTCGGCTGCAGCGAGTTCCCGTGCTGTTGCTCGCGTGTTGCTGCGGTCTCGGCCAGCCTGAGGTCAGGAGCGGCGATGAGCCAGCGGCAGGAAGAGTCGCGACTCGGCAATCACTCGCTGGATTGAGCCCTGCAGAACTCCAGGTGCGTTACGCCGAAAGCCGCCAGCGGCTGGCGGAGCTGAACCTCGAGCGAGCCAAGCGAGCCAATCAGCTCGTCCCCAAGGTGGTCGGCCCGCGGGAAGTCGATCGGCTCGCCCGGCACGTTGAGCTAACCAGGCGACAGGTGGAGATTGCCCGGAAGAATCCCCGCACAACGGTCAAGCAGACAAATCTGGCCGCTGCTGAGATTGCCGTGGCCGATGCTCAGGCAGACCTTGAGGCCGCCCGCAAGGCGAACGAGCGGACAGCTGATGACCTCAAGTTGGCCGCTGTGGCCGAGGTCAATATCGACCGACTCGCAGCGGTCCTGGAGATGGCTGAGATTCATCTCGAATTGCTCAACCGACCCAACTACGTACCATCACTGATCGATGAAATGCAGTGGCACATCGATCAACTGACGAACGAGGTCATCGATCTCCGGCACCAGCTTGAAACCGGGGGGAACAACGCCTTCGGTGCGGAGCGGCCATAGAGGACCGCGAATGAAAAGGACCAACGAAGACAGCGAGATGATTCGTCGCCGACGGCAGATCGCCGGTGGTTTCTTCAGAGCGGGCGAAGGGACTCGAACCCTCGACATCCAGCTTGGGAAGCTAGCGCTCTAC
>CALAZQ010000222.1 GCA_937926325.1 uncultured Planctomycetaceae bacterium
CATCTTCCGGGCAAATGCGTTAGTCGCATCGTTGAGCTCCCGCGTCGCTTCCGCCGCAGCCTTGGCGTGATCCACCAGCCTCACAAACGCCGTTGCCACCCCGATAATTGCCGCTGCCGCCCAAACGTAGGGGTTGAGCACCATCGAAACGAGCATCACCCGAAACGCATTCGCCACGAATCCCACGACCTTTCCGAGCCCTTTCAGGACCGTGCTCAACCCGATGGACGCCACCCCAACCGCGTTGCTGGAAACGGCCGCTTTCGCCTGAGCGCCGGAAAGAGCGAGGTGCGATTTCGCCGTAGCGAGGTTCCCCGCGCGCACGCCGGCCAGCGCCTTCATCAAGTGCAGCTTCGAGGCGGTCAGCATCCGCGTCGTCTGCGTGTGCTTCACCGTTGCCGCCGAACTCGCGTTGGTGGCCTGGGCATTCTTGCCCATCCCGATCACGCTCCGAAGCACCGCCACCCCGAACTTCGTCATGAGGTAGCCGCCGGCCAGCGTGGCCGCCGCGAGAAACCCGAGTAGCGCCGTTCCCGCGATCTTGAGCGTAGGCGCAAACGCCTTCGACGAAACGATCGCCTCGATCACGCCGGCCTTGAATTTCGCAATCCAGTTCTGCGTGCGCCCGAGCGTCTGCCCGTAGTATTCCACCACCGGGGTCAGCTCCTCATACAGCTTGATCTTCGCCGCAATCGACGCCTTCTCGCCCTCGAGGTAGCCCTCCGAAAACTTGGCGCTCATCACCTCCCGCACGTCCGCGTAGGTCGATCGGAGACCTTCGAGGTTCTGCGACAGGTCTTCCATCGCGCCCGACGACTTCTTCAACTGGCTCTCGGCCACGCGCCACGTCTCCGAGAACGACGCGCCGCTCTCCACCATGCTCTGCAACGTCCTCCGGGTTTCGCCGGTCACGACACCCATCTCCTGCAATCGAAGCGTGGACTCACCGATCGGGGCACCGGACGCCAAGGCATCGTAGAGTCGGCCCACCCACCGGGCCACCTCGTTGAATTCCCGGCCCGACGCCGCCGCGGCATCACCGACCATCATCATGGCCTTCTCGTTGGCGAAAGCCCCCTGCGTCAGAATCTCAAGAGACCTGTTCGCCTCCATCACCGCCTCCTGCGAATACGGCGTGGTCTTCGCGAGCTTCACGTTCATCTCGACCCGCTCGCGCGCCAACTGCTGAGAGCGAAGGATCGCCTTGAACCGAGTCTCGATCCCCTCCAAGGATTCCGCGCCGCTCATCCCCATCTCGGCGAAGCCTTTCCCGAGCGCGTTGATCCCCGTGAGTGCCGCCGCCGACAATCCGGAGATCACCGAGAGCGGGCCAAGGATCCGCATCTCCATGAAGGAGGAAAAGGTCGACCACGCCACCTGGGCCTTGCTCGCGCCAGCCGCCAGCAGGATCATGGGCTCCGCGAGATCCCCGGCCAATCCGAGGTAGTCTCCCTTCACCTTGTCGAGCCCCGCCTTGTCGGAGACAACCTTGAGCTTGACGCCGATCTTTTCGAGGATCTCCATACCGAATCAGGGTCAGTCAACCCCGACGGAGTCCTCGCCCGGATCCTCCTCCGGCTCCTCGCCCTCCTCCTGCTCGCGCCGCTGCTTCTCCTGCTCGCGTTTGAATCCCTCGATAAACTCCCGGTCGTGCTCCGTCATGAGTTTGAGGTCCGCCCCGTCCATCCGAAGGAAGGTTGCACAATACCAGTGCGCCGCCCCGAGCGGAGTCATCCAGACCTTCTTCTCGTCGCCCGCCTGAAACCCGTTTGCCATCAGGCAGCCCACCACGGACAGGGGCGCGGGAAACTCCGAGTATGCCTTGCCCGACCCCTTCACCTCACCACCGTTTTCCCACCGGTCAGGAACGCTCGTGTAGTCCTTGAAATACCGGTCCATCGCCAGCATTTCCTTCTGCGTGTCGGCCCGAAGTGCTCGGGCCAGCCACCACAGTTTCCCGAGCCAGCCCGACCGCCGCCCCGCCGACCGATACCCGCCGTAGTCGGATGCGCACACACGCGACGCAATCTCCAAGTCGATCAGGGTGACCGGCCTGTCCGCCGACATCACCGGGGATCCGATGGCCTCGAGGATCAACTGGTGATACAGAGAAAAGGGCCGCAACTTGCGACCCAATACCCGATGATCATCCGTGTGGATGAACGCCTCCTCAAAAGAGGTCCAGTCGCCCATTACGACACGATGAGCGGGAAGCTCATTCCGGTCACCTCACCCTTCTGGAAATCCGTGTTCGAAATGTCGATCTTGGATCCGGTCACGATGTAGAAGCGCCCGTCGTAGGTGAAGGTGGTCCCGACCTTGTTGATCTTGGTCCGGTCCGTGACGAACCCGTTCATCGTGAACTGGAACTTCTTGTCCCCGACGACGAACGACTCAGTCAGCGCGTTCTCGTTCTTGGCCTCAGAGGTGAACTCCGGCTCACCGGTCACCGAAAGGGTTTGCGGCTTGAGCCCGACCGACGTCGCGATGCTCGACGCTTCCGGATCGTCGAATCCGAACTTGTAGTCCTGGGAGCCGAATTGCTGGAAGTCTGGCATATCCCCTTCTGCCGTGTCAACTTCACACGCGAGCCCTCACCTCAAGGCGGAAAATATCGCCGTAGGTCTTCGCTCGGTTCGCCGACTCCACCACGGAAACATAGGCTCCATACCAATACCCCTCGTCCGGGTAGGCGACGTTCGTCACGTCCTGAATCGCCATCAGCGCCTTGCGAAGCTCCGTCCGAAACGCCGCGTGCTCCCGCGAACTCCTCTCGTAGATCGACACCGCCAACACCACCGAGACATCGAGGATCCAGTGATTGTCCCCCGGCATGTTCTCCCGCTCGTTCTCGACCAAGATCGAGATGAAGTAGTCGGGATCCTCATTCCTGGGGCGAGACCCCCGGTAGATTTTCACCACCTCCGAAACTTCCGGCCGAAGGAAATTGTAGATCCGGTCCTCGACGAATCCCCTGACGTCTGGTTCTCGGTCCATATCATTCGTCGACGTCGCCCATGGCCTTCGCGAGCGTCAGCTCCGACCGTGACATTTTCTCGACCTCCCTGGTGGTCGCCTTCCGGTCGCGCCGCTGGACGGCGTCGTATCGCTGGCGGACCCGGTTCAGAAATCTCCCGATCTCCCCCTTGAGTCCCTGCATTTCGAGTTTCAGCATCAGAAGTCCTCCACGTTGGATCCCACTGTCACCTCCCACTGCCCGCCCTCGACCGGTTTCATGGCCGAAACCCGGCCCGAGACGTTGCTGTGATTCGGAAACGTGATCTTCACCCCGTCCTCGAGATTGGCTGTCGCGGCGTTCTCTGTGGTCACGTAGACCGTCGCGGCCACCTGGGTCCGGATCCGAGCGCCGGCCAGCCCCTCCCGGCGATCCCCCCACACGACCACCGCCGGAATCGTGACGTCTTTCCCCGACTTCGAGACGACGATGTTCTCGCCCATTGCAGTCAGCTCCGCGCCAAACGAGGCGGCCATCCCTTTCTCGAAATCATTCATTACGTAATGAAAACGGGGGGCAGCTTTCGCCACCCCCCGTTCAACCGTCCGTTTTCAACCAATCGATCAAGCAAAGTCGATTCGGGCTTACGCCCACTGCGTCGCGATGAGCTGCCCGCACAGTTCGTTCACCACCTTGTAGTCTTGGTGAGAGCGAACCCGCATCATGTCGCTCCGGCGCTTCTCCTCACGCCACGTCTCCGTGGTGTAGAGTCCGCCAGGTGCGTCCGCTCCCCACACGAGGGTCCGGGCCGCGCCGCCGTTCTGGAAGTCCCCACCCTGGACGTCCCCGAGCCACATGTAGTTGTTGTTCCAGATTTTGCTGATGCTCTTCGTGGCGCCCTTCTTGGCGCTGTCGTACGAAGCACGAGCGACCAGAACGTTCGGGATATTGAAGACGTCCGAGATGTTCTGCGGCGTCACGAGCCGGTTTCCGACGTCCGCAACCGGGCCGAAGAAGTAGGTCTGGAGCTTCTTGGACCGGCGGATGCGATTCCACACCGTCTGGTTCATGATGAGGGTGTTCGGAACCACCGCGACGTCCGTCAGTCGATCGATCGCGTCGTTGATGTCGCGCGCCACGTCGATCGTGTCGATGTTGCCCTCGGTGTAGGCCACCGCGCTGTTCGTCGACGTGAAGGTGTTGGTGTCGAAGATCATGTTCGCCACCTCGACCTCGTGATCGATCTTCATGTTCCGGGTGATCAGCTTGCCCGTGGTGGTCTCCATGTCGAAGAAGCTCTTCATCTCCGTCGCGTTGGCGTCGTCGATGCGCTCCTCAAGACCGCGGTCCTCGCAGTCGTAGGTGTCCCATTCGAGCTTTCGTGCCACCTCGTTGTAGGTGCCGTCCGGCCCCCGCTTGGTGACTTGGTGCTTCATCAGCTCGCCCTTCTCGATCCGGATCCGAGGATAGCGTCCGGCACGGGCGTTGACCGTGTGGACCGGGGCGACCTTCTCGGCGATGAAGAGCTTTTCAAGATCGCGCGCCTCTTCCAGAAACACGTTGATCTCCGGGCGAGAAACTGCTGCTGCGTTGGTGTACATAGCGTGTCAGATAGTGAATGTTGAGATTTCGCGTTTCAGGAGAGGGTGATCAGCGGGCGGTGATGCGGATGATGTTTCCGTCGGCCAGGGAGGCTTCGATTGCCACACCGAGCGAGACGGTATCGGTCAGGTCGTCGACCTCGGCGGTGGCGTCGGCGTCCGACGGGGAGATGAAGAGAAACCGCTCGGAGGCGGTCGCTCCGTCATCGTCGAAATGGACCGCAACACCGTTGGATGCGGCGGAGGCGTCGTGCTTGACGCGGATGAAGGTTCCGTCCGAAACCGGGACAAGCAGGTCGCCGCCAGTGGGGGAGATCGCCAGAAAATCGCCGGTATCCTCGTCGAAGTAGAGAACCGTGGATCCGGGCGAGTCGTTGTCGTTGATGTTCACGAACGGGCCGCCCACACCAAGCTGGAACACGGCATCCGCGTCCCCGGCGGTGGTCGACTCGAGGTAGGCCGTGACACCGTCGCTCGAAGGAACGATCACGACGTCCGTGCCGTTGGAGGCCGCGGAATCGTCGTCCGTCATGATGATGGACGGGCGAGCCTTGACCTTGCCGGACGCGGCCCGCATCACCTTCTGGCCCGCGGCGATGGCGCCGGCCGCCACCCCGTAGAACATGCCGAAAGCATCGCGCTTGGCGATCGAGGCGATATTGCGGCCCGGAGTGTCTCCGTTCACCGGCTGGAGAATCGTTCCGATCTCCTTGTCGTATTCGCCTGCGACGACCGCCTTGCCGGCGGAGTTGATCTTGACCCGGAGGTATTCACTGATCGTGGTGCCGGTCGGGACCTCGACGGAAATGACATTGGAATCGTTCATGGAAAAATCGTTCTGTTTGCGTTTCGGGTTGCTTCGATCACAGGCTGTTCACGACCCTCTTGGCTTCGAGGTGCTGCTGGTAGAGGTTGCTGTCCTTCATGGCCTCGCGCACCGCGTCGGCCCGCGATTTCCCGCCTGCCTCGAACTCGCGCACCTTGACTTCGAAATCGGTCTCGTCGCCCCGGTGGGTGAAGGTGCCGTCCTCGGCGAAGTGAACCTCACGGCCCCCGTTCTGCTGGCGAAGAGCGGCCTGGGCCTGATCGCGAAACTGGAGGAGGACCTCGTTCTCGGCAGCGAGTTGGTCGTTCAGTTCGATGAGCGCCTCGATCTTGCCGGCGACGACATCGAAAGCGTGCTGAGTCTGTGCCTGCTCGGCTGCCAGCTCCTCGGTTTCGATGTGGGCCTCGAGCTGATTGAGGCGACCGACGATCGCGTTGAAGGCTTCCGCGGCCTCGCCGCCGCCCTCGACGCCGGCGTAGGCGGCTTCCTCCCCGCCGTCTCCGTATCCGTCGTCGTAGCCCTCTTCCTCGTAGCCCTCTTCCTCGTTCTCGAACTCGCCGTCATCTTCGGCTCCGAGCTGCTCCTCGAGGTCATCTTGCCAGTCTTTGACGCCCTGCACGTCCTGCTGGAGCGCACGAAGAGCTTCGAGAATTTCCGCGTTGGAAACCTCTCCGGTATCCTCCTCGGCTCCGACGTTGGGATCGACTTGTCCGTCCATGCCTGCGGAAACCCTGTCAACTTGCGAAAACAATCCGCTCGGGTTGGCGGCAGGCGTTGCCACGAGGTCGACCGAAACCAGTTCGTCACACCGCGCGAAACTCTTCTCGCCCTTCTTCTCCGGCTTGCCGGTGAAACTCGCGGACAGCCCGATGCCTGTGGGCATCCTCTGCGCCAACTCAAGCGCGTGATCCCGTTGCGAGTGGCTCGCGAGGAGGTGCCAGTCCGCCTTGAGTTTTCCGCCGACGATCGAGAAGTTTTCCAAGTAGCCGTTGACCGCGTCGGCCCCGGTCTTGTGGTTCCACTTCACCGGGACGCGGCCCATGGATTCGGCCGCCTCAAGCATCTGCAAGAGGGTCTTGTCGTCGACGTGGAGATCGTGTCCCCTCGCCTTGATTCCCGACGTGATGACGGAAACCCCTCTGATCACGCCGTTCTCCGCATCGACCGACGTGGTCTCAAACGGCGCGTCGAAATGGTATTCGCGGTGCGGCAGCCCGACTCGGGCGCGGTGCTTGCTGTTCTGGCTCTTCCGGCTCATACCGCCGGAGATCCTGTCAAATCACGCCCACGTCAGAACGCGACTCGACGCCCCGCGGTAGCTTCCGGCGAATTCTCCGTGCCATGCGTGCGCGCCGGTCCTCCTCCTCGGATCCGTAGGCTTTGCGCATCGCGTCCGGGTTGGATCCCGCCGTCGTGACGTCGGCGAATTGTCCCTGCTGATTCCTGGGCCTCGGGTCGGTGAATTCGATCAATCCCGAGATCGCGGCGAGATACTCCTGAGTTTCGGCCTCCTTCTTCTTCGCACGGCGCCGGCGGGCGACCTCAACCCCTCCCGCGGTGGCGGCGATCCCGGCCGCGCCTGCCGCCGTCCCCCTGCGAACCCCCTTGATGCGGCGAAGCTCATTTGCGAGATCCTCTCGTCGCACCTGGGTTTTGCCCGATACGCGAGTCATCGTGTCCCTCTCGCGCTTTCCGAGCCCGTCCACGTGCTTCCACGATTTCTTCCGGTTCTGTTTCACGCGCTTGATCGATTTTCCGGACACGTCATCCGCCCACCGACCGACGGCGTTCTTGATTCGGCGGGCTCGACCTGCTCGGAAATCTGTCGTTTTCTGGCTCGATGCCATCTGCGCTTGCTTCTGCTGCCGGCGCTGCCTGCGCGCCTCCCTTCGAGCGATGCGCTCCTGCTTTTTCTCCGCGGGTGTCCTATACCCTGGGCGGTCGATGCGCCTTCCGATCTTTTCGCCGACAAAGCTGCCAACCCCGGACCCAACAGCGGCTCCCGTTGGCCCGCCAAGAACTCCGCCCGCCATGGTTCCGCCCGCCGCTCCCATCACGACCCCCCTCGGGGCGCGCGTTCCGTGCCGCATCCGATGGGTCGCTTCACTTTTGAGTCGGCGTGACTCTCTCATTTGCTCCTTGGAGATGCGGTTCTGCTCTCCCTTTTTCGTGATTGCCTGCGTCGCCATGGCCGCCAGTGGAGCCATGGCCGCCCCAACGGCCCCGTACTTGAGCGCTCGCTTGCCTCTCTTGGAAAGACCGAGAACCTTCCCCTGCGGATGGATGCCAGCGGCCTTGCGGGCTCGCGACTGCCACTTGTTGATCCTGGGTGGCTCTACTGGCGCCGGGATGATGGCGTTTTTGAAGTCGGTCGTTTCCATGATCTGATTGTCGAGCGAGATCAAGATAGGGAGGACCGCGCTTGCGTCGTACTGGTCTCGCGCTCGTTGCGCGGCACGCTTCACACGTCGACGCCCTTCCATGCCCGGCGCATTGGCTCCCTTTCCGTGAACAACAATGCTTCCGTCCGTCGGGCGCGGCTTCGTCACGGACACATGGCTCTGACGGCGTCGCCGCAATCGTTTTGCGATTCGCCTCGCCCCGTAACCGCCGGCGATAGTGAGGCCGCCCGCCGCGGCCCCTGCCATCACGCTCTGCGCGAGGGTGGGCTTGCGCTTTTCATTCATGCGGCCTCGAAATTGAACCGCTCATCCATTACCGCCTCGAGGTGAGTCAGGGCGACGAGGGGATCGGACGCCTCGACAGCGTCGATGACCGGGCCGCGGCCGCGCCGGTTCTCGCGAAACGCACCGGACTGCCGCCGCTTGAACTGACGATCCATGATCTTTTTGCCGACCGCCCGACCAAGAACGTGGCCGGTCACCGCGCCTGCCGCGGTCGCGCCAACTCCGACGGCCAGCTTTTTCCCGACACCCATCTTCTTCTTCTCCTCGGGAAGATCCTCGAACATCGTGACGTCGTGAAGGGGATCCGCGTACCCGCGCTCGATCTGCATCCGTTGCGCGTCCTGCCGCTGCTGCGCGCGGTTCGCCGTTTTCTGGCGGTGCCGCTCCTTGCGGATTTCCGCTCCGCCACCGCGCTTCTTCGCCAAGTGCTTCGCGCGCCGCTTGAGCGCCATGCTTCCCGCCATGCTGCCGCCCGCAAGAAGGGCTGCGCTTCCGAGGGTGCCCGCCACGACGCGACCCACCCGGTTGTCCTTCTTCTTTTCGTCGAATTCGAAGTGGTTGTCGAGCCGGGAGTCCAGCTCGGTCAGGACGGTGCGCGCCTCGTAGAGCTGCCCACCCATGGCCTTCGCGATCGGGTTGATGAACTCGTCATCCTTCTTCGCTCGGTTGCGAACGACCTTCGCGGCCCCTTCGCCGCCCTTGGTCACCGCGCTCGCCGCCTTCTTCACCATCCGGCGACCTGTTTTTGTGCCTCCGAGAACCGCCGCGGTGCCCGCGAGACCAAGGCCCGCGCCTACCGCGACTTTCTTCTGAGTGCTCTTGCGCTGCTTGCGCTTCTTGGCCTCTGCCATGCGCGTAGAGAAATCCGGGTCTGCCATAATCGCCGATGGTTTGTCAACTTGCCTCAGTTCAGTCCGATTGAGTCATCCTTGCGCATCGCGCGCATCTTCCGAACCATGCCCGCGCGAGTCTTCCACGCTCCGGGGGTGATCTTGTTCGCCGCGCGCCCCACGCCGCGCCCCACCTTGGATTCTGCGACCCGGCGAGCCGTTTTGCTCTTCGCCATCTTCCCGATGCTGTTCGCGAGCCTCTTCTTGTTCGCACCGATCAGGACGCCGCCGACGAGGGCTGATCCGATTCCGGCCTGATAGAGCTTCCTCTCATTCTCCACCTTCTCGTGCCATCGCTTCGGTCGGCGGACCCGTTTCGGCTTGTCCCCCTGAAAGATTCGGGCGGAGTTTCCCCGCACGTCCGTCGCTCGAAATACCTGCCGCCCCGACGCATCGCGGATCGGGACGTCGTCGAAGTGTGTCACTTCGTCCTTGCGGAATGCGCGAAAATCCACGGTTTTCTGATCGGTCGAGAACCGCTTCTCCGCGGCCTGGGCGATGTCCGTAACCGCCTTGACGCCCTTCTTCTTCATGACTTTTCCGACGCCGTAGACTTTCCGGCGCAGTCGCGGGTTTTTCCGGAGATAGGCGTCGCCCAACACGATCGCCGCGCCCGTGCCGGCGGTCGCCGCGGCATTCCGAAACCACGACTTCTCCCACTCGCGCTTCTTCTTCCTGCCAGCCGCATCCTTCTTCCGGGGCTTGCCGGTGATCACGTCTTTCGTGTCTGACGCCAGCCGGCCCCCGCGTCCGGCCCATTTGTTCACGCCTTTCGCCTCTCGCACGATCGACCGACGGATTTCCTGGTGTTCCATCGGGTGCTTCCGATCGGGAAGGAGCTTCTTGGAAGCCTGCGACCCCGGAGTTGCGTCCTCGCGATAACCGGGGTTGATCGTGTAGCTTTTCTCGATCCCGTGACGCACGCGCCGTGGCTGGACGAAGTGCCCGCGGTGGGTGCGCGGTTGATCCTCCAAGCTGAAATTCACACTGTCGAGTCGGGCCTCGAGGTTCTTCATCCGCTCGATGAACCGCCCGGTCTTCTGTCCAGCCTTCGTGTCTCTCATGAATTTCCGTTTTGCGAGTCGCGCCCGCGCCCGTGGTCGGCGCGTGGGCTTCGTGATGTGTTTCCGAATGAATTTCTTCCCCTTGCGCGTGTTGAGCGCGAAACCTGCCGCGGTGAGAGCTGCCGCCGGGATGGCGGTGGACGCGATATTCGCGCGGATCGGCTGCCCTTTGTCGTTCAGCTTCTTCCCCGCCTTGGCCGCGTAGTGCTGCGCTGCCCCGGCCCCCGCTCCGCCGGCAATGGCTCCGGGGATCCCTGCGGTCACCCCGCCAATCACCGCGCCACCTCCGGCCGCCCGAGCTACCGGGAGAGCGTGCGCCAGCCCCTTGTTGAGCTTCTCCTCGCGCGTCGGCTTCTTCTCCTCGAGGTCGGTGGTTTTCCGCTGGGCGCGGAGATGAATGGCCGCGGCCTTGAGATCCTTCTTCGAGGCGGTGCGGTAAACTCCGGTCTTCTCTCCGAGCGCCTTGCGCATCCGCGACCGGTGGCGCCCGTCGACAAGCGTGCCGTCAGCGGTGATGATTCCGGGCTTGTCGGCGTTGCGCATCACCCCCTGCATTCGCTCAGGCGAAAACCCCTTCTTGCGATTGATCCCGCGGACCTTGGAAAACGGCACCTCCCGAACTTTCTTGGCCTCAAGGATCTTGTCGAGCTTGGCGACCGCGATGTCCTGCCCGTCGATGTTCACGACGCCAGGGCGAACCTCCGTGGCCCAAAATTCCGTGGTCCTCCGGCGATCGGAAAGGCCCATCTTCCGCTTTTTTCGCATCGCCTTCGCCATCCATCGGAATGGCGCCTTGGGGGAGTCGGCGACCGCCCCGGCCTTCCGCGCGACGCGACGCGCGTTTTGCCGGACGGCCTTCCCGGTGCTTTCCACCTCCTTCGTGATCGTGTCGCTCGCTTTCGAAATGGCGTTTGACCCCCGCACGGCACCGTAGGCGACGCCGCCTCCGGCCAGTAGGGCTCCGGCTCCGACGGCGCGATCTCGATTCTTGGCGGCACCGTCTCGTTTTTCCTTCCGATCCATTGCCCTCGCGGACAATGTCAACGGACCGGGAGTTTCCGTCGACCCGTGTCAACGACGCGCCCGTTGGTAGGAACCGGATCGTCGCTTTGCTCGATCGCGAGTTTTTCCGGCACGAAAAGCGCGGCCTTCTCGTGGGTGAAGCCGTACAACTCAACGAGGTGCTGAATCGCCGTGTCCCTGTCGAGCCCTCCCTCGTGATACAGTTCGAGAACCTCGATCATGGGTTTGACGCCGCTCTCGCCCACCTCCTCGACGAGCCCCTTGTCCTCGGGCATCTCGTCCTTCGCGCGGAATGCGGCCAGCATCTCGGTCCCCTGCGGCATGTCTCCGAAGACCAATTCGAGCGGAAGCTGGCGCTCCTCGGCGATCCGGACGCGCGTGTTGATCTCGTCCGCCAGGCGCTCTTGCGTCTGCTTGAAGTCCACGTCGTTTTCCTCACACCATTCCGTCTTCGATTTCAGGCCAGCCTGAATCAACTGAAGGTCGGCGTTGGTCTGGTACTGGACGTCTGCCGTGATGTGCGCGCCGAAGTGCCACTTGCCGCGCTGCCAGTTGGGGTGCGCCGGCAGGATCCCGAAAGCGATGGCCCGGCGAAACACTTCGTCTCGAATCCGATCGAGAACGTCGTCGACCAGGGCTGTCTGCATTCCCTGAATCGTCCGGTGGGCGAGCTGCATCTCCAAGCGAGCCGACACCCCGCCAAGTCGCGCCATGTCGAAAACAAATCCGTAGGGGAGGTCGAGCGCCAGGGCGATCATCTTGACCGTGAGATCGACGAGGTTCAGAAACGCCTGATTCGGGCTGGTGATCGGAGGTGCCATCTGCACGTCCTCGCCGCGCTTCGTTCGGATGATCTTTCCGGGCATCGCCTCGGTCGTGTTCCACCCCGTCTTGGAATCGACCTTGTCCCACGGGATCGGTCCGGCATTGCTCTGCGGGTCGGCCGATGTGACGAAGGCGGCCCACTGGCTCGCGAACTTGCTCTTCTGCTTCTCGAAACCGAAGATTTCCAGCAAATCGCGCGCGGACGGAAGAGCTGGCTCAAGCGGTGTCCGGCCTCGATACTCATCCGCTCGCCGGTTGCGGTAGAAGTGAATGAACTGTGTGGCTGGCACGGTGCCCTCCGGATGGTACTGCCCGTTTTCGTCACGCCGAAAAACCTCATACGCGATCGGGCGCGACTTCTCGATGATGACCCCCGCCACCTTGCCCTTCTCGACCTGTAGCCGGTGAGGATCCCCGATCCGGTCGGCCTCGATGCACTGCAACTTGATCTTCGACTGATCCTGTGACGGGTGGATGCGGAACCCGTGGTCTCCGTCGCGAAGGTAGGAGTGAAACAGGATCCCGACCATTTCGCGGAGATTCATCCTACCCGTGTGATCCGCCGTCTTGGCCCACCGGTTGAAATACTCCGCGTACTGCGCGTTGACGACGGGATCCCCGAGGTCCGGCTGATAGGTGACCCGGCCTACGACGTACTGGGTCAGCCGCTTGAGGACGCCGGCAATCAGCGGCGAATCCCGCTCGAGGCTTCGCGCCTCCCACATGAGGTTGATCCGGTCTCGGTTGGTCCGGATCGTCTCGGGCGCCGCATTCATCGCCGCGCCACCGTTGCTGCCGCGCAACCCTTCTCTCGCGCGAGCTTCGAACTCGGTGAGGGCGACGCGGTTTTCGAACCGTCGCTTTGCCGCACCCGGCGAGACAAGGGAAATCCCCTTCTCGACGGCGTTCATCTCGTAGCGACCGTTGCTCATCTCAATTCACGTCGACGCCGGAAAAGTCGGTGGTGCCGGCCCGGAAGGAGCCCTCCGTCGCGTGGCCGCGCTCGCGCCGGATTTCAAGGGCCGCGGTCAAGCGGTCCGAAAACTGGCTCATGTCGCGGGTGAACCCCTTCGAGCCCGCGTTCTGCGACGAAAACGCGGTGTCCTGAGCTTTCAGGCGCGTGATTTCCGCGTCCAGTTCTGCGTCGGTGTAGCCCCGATACGCAATGAGCCAATCATCCCTCGCCATCGGAAGACTCCCCTTCCGTCAACTGGCGTCGGCGTGATGCACGCTTGGGTTTGGCCGCCTCCGGAACGACGCGAACGAGATCGCCATCCTTCTCAAATCGCTTCACATCGGCAATCTCCGCTTGCGAGGGCAACTCCCGAAGGGCCTTGAGGGCGTCGATCACTTTCATCGTGGCGAAAAGAAGAGCCAATCAGGCGATCACGGCTCCGGAACTGAGAGGCGCCGGGTCGACGAAGTGACAGGTCATCGCGGAGGTCGAAACCGCCACCCCGAGAACCACCGCGTAATCGTCCGTGGTGAGGTCTGCGACCGGGGCGAGCCCGCCGGACTCGGACAGAACGATCACGTCACCGACCGCAACCGTTGCGCCGATTTCCAGCTCGGTGTCGGACACGTCGTAGGCGACTTTCTGGCCTGTCGCGACGTCGCACACGGCGATTCCGGCGACGTTGATCTTGTCCGCGTCCGTGCAGTCAGCCACCTTGATCTTGTTGCTGTCCGCCGTGTCGCGGTAGACCGCTTGCCCCGCCGTGATGGCCTCGCCAGCGGTCCCGTAGTTGATCGTGCCGCCCGCTGAGGGGACGACGCTTGCGGCGGTAACAGAATAATCGGCCATGGGTCAGAAGTCGGAATTTGAAGTTTCCCTCGGCCGGGGTGTCAACTTGCCCCGAAATCCATTACGTAATGAGTTTCGGCCTGATCGAACCGCGATAACACCGATACCAATGGGGTGATGAAGACTCCACCCTGCAAAAAACTGCGGGTCGCCCGAAAGGTCCGTGACCCATTACGTAATGAACCCGCTCCCAGCGATCCGAAGCTCGCCTTCCGCGGTGAGACCGGATACTGCCGCGAGTGCGGAACGAACACCGAACTCAACGGCTATGGGAGGTGCCGCGACTGCGCATCATGACTGCTCAACTCCTCGCTCAAGTGAAGCGCGCCGATGAGGATTTCGAGTGGTATCCCACGACCAACGAGATCCTCGAGGCGTTCGCCGCCGACTGGTACGACCGGCACAACCTGACCCATGACCTTCCCTCGGATTATTCGGAGAATATCCGCCGAAACGCAAGGTCGCATCGCCTGTTTGAGTTTCACGACGTCTCCGCTCTCGATGTCGGGACCGGAGACGGAAAGGTTCTCCGCTTCCTCCGCGAGAAGGGAATCGCGCGGGAGTGCTACGTGATCGAGAAGAGCCAAACGCTTCTCTCGACTCTGTCTCGGGATTTCACGATCCTCGGGACAGACTTCCACGAGCAAACCCTGTGGGACAAATCCGTGGATCTCACGTTCTGCAACCCGCCATACAGCAACTTCTCCGCGTGGGCAGACAAGATCATTCGCGAGACGGCATCCGCCGACGTCTACATGGTCCTCCCTGCCCGGTGGGAAACCGACGCACGCATTGCCGAGGCGCTGAAATTCCGGGGCCGCAAGGCGCGGATCGTAGGAGAGTTTTCCTTCAAGCAGTCCGAGGATCGCAAGGCCAGGGCTCGCGTTCACCTTGTCCATGTCCTGTTCTATCAAGGGGCCGACTCCCGCTCTGCCTTCGACTGCTTCTTCGACGAGACCTTCTCTCCTCTCGTCGACGGGTGGGAGCGACACGCCGACTTCGAGAAAGAGCAGAAGTGCGAGGCGAATCAGGCGGTAGGCGCTCTCGTCGACCGCGGCGACTTCGTTTCCGCCCTCGTCGCCCTTTACGGGAAGGAGATGCAGCAGATCCGCGAAGCCTATCTTCACCTGTGCTCGGTCGACATTGGCTTGCTCAAAGAGTTGGAGATCACGATCCCCGGTATCCGGAAGACTCTCGCGGAGCGGTTCGACAACCTGAAAAAGCACTACTGGAAACTTCTCTTCGACAACATGGACAAGCTGACGTCGCGCCTCACCACGGCGACGCGCGAAGACATGCTCCGGCGCCTCTTCGCTCACAACAACGTCGACTTCACCCTCGGGAACATTCTCACCATCGTCGTGTGGGCGATCGAGAACGCCAACGAATACATCGATAGCCAACTGATCGCCACCTACGCGGAGATGGTCGAGGGCGCCAACGTCATCAACTACAACAGCAACCAGAGGACGCTGAAATTCGATCGCTGGCGGTACAAGCAGGGAGAATCCAGCGCGAGCCACTTCAAGCTCGATTATCGGCTTGTTTTGTCCGGCGGCTGGAAGGGCATGTGCAACAGCCCGTATTCGTTTGAGCAAAGCGAATTCAACGGACTCTCCAAGGGCGCCTGGACGCTTCTCTGCGATCTCCTGACGATCGCGAACAATCTTGGGTTCCCCACGTCCTGCCACCCCCGCCAATACCAATGGTCCGCCGGGAAGGCAGAGTATTTCTTCTTCGAGGCGGGGCTCGGGAAAACCGAAGAACTGATGAAGGTCCGGTGCTTCAAGAACGGGAACATGCACCTTCAACTGCACCCCTCCTTCATGCTCGCCCTGAACGTCGAACACGGGCGCCTCAAGGGGTGGGTGCATTCGCGGAAAGAGGCGGTGGCCGAACTCGACGACATGGACGCGCGCCTCTATTTCGACAAGAACCAGAAACTCTCCATCGAATCTCTCGGTCTGGCGCTGCCCGACCACAACACGCAAAACCAATGAAACAACCACTCCAATCGACATCATGATCGAAAACGTACGCGGAACTATCATCGGGGGCGATCCAGTCGTTTGGGTCGCCCTCGTCGCCCCGAACGGAAACATTCAACGAACCGGAACCATTCCCGCGTTCCCAACGCATTCCGCGACCGACCGCGCTATCGCGTGGGCTCGCGAGATGCGCGAGGCTCTGTTCTCCGTCCAATGCGGAGACGGCCTACCCCTGCGCGACCACCCCGAGATCCTCGAGGAGTGCTACGGAAAGGGGGAGTGGGACGTCCGGATCCACGACCAATGAAACCAACTGACGATATGCATCTCACTGACGACGAACTCATCCGGCGCGGATACACGCGCCGCTACGAATACGAAACCTTCCCTCTCCGCTTTGTCGACGAAACGCTTCGCTTCTGCGACAACCCGGACGCCTACATTTCCGACGGTGAAATGACGCGCGAACTGCGAAGGATTCTCGACCACGGCTTCCGCTGGATCCGCTCCGACGGTGACTCGGCTATCTTCGAGCGCGTCACTTGGGCGAAACCCTCCCCGCCTGACGACGAGCCCCCTGCTTATACGCCCCGCGGCGAAAGCGGCGTGCCGCTCGAGAAAAGGGACTCGCCCTGGCTCGGTTGCCTCCTTGCGGAGCTGAAGGCATTGGACGGCAACGGGTGGGCGATCGCCACTGATGGATCGTTGGATCACCTGCCGAACGCCGATGTCCTAGCCATTATCGAGGAATCGATCAATGCAATCCGGAGCAACGACTCATGAGCGAAGAACAAGACCACCTGTTCGATCTCTCCGAGGAATGCCCGACCCGCGGCGAACTCCGTGCCAAGCGCGCGGCAGAACGACGCAAAGAAAAGGCGGTTCGAAGTGAGAAATGGCGACGAAAGAACTCCGAACGCGACCGGGCTCGACGCGAAAAGGAGCGACTATACCCGTCAAAATCCTGCTGCATTCACTGGTATGCGGCCGGGCACGGGATGGATTATTGTAGCAACTGCAAAGAACCCATTTCGCTCACTGCGATCCGTGATCGCGACGAGCGCGGAATCACCTATGAAGACAAACACCCAACCTGAACACTGCTCCATTTGCGGCAACCCGATCCCGACCCACGGCGGCGTCTCCGACAATCGCGGCGGCTACGTGCATCTCATTTGCCGTGCCAACCGCGCTGCATCGGTGTCGCTGACCGTCTTTGCTGACGGCGCCCAGGCGATCGAGAACTCTGCCGGCCGGTGCGAGGATGCTCCTTGCTGCGGATGCTGCGGACCCATCACATGACAGACCCACTCGACAAATATCTCACACCAACGCTGGACGATCTTTCCCGCGATCTCGAAATCGATCTCGCCGGGGTTTCCCCCGACGACTTCCCCGACTACGACCTTTGCATGGTCCTTGTCCCTGACGATCTCCGCGACGACCCCGACCTCGAGGCCGCCATGGAGGAGCGCTTCCGGGTGAGCGAATCTACCAACGGTCGCTGTGTCCTGGCGCTCTGCGAGGAGTCCGGCGCCGGCGTGATTCGCCTCCTCGACACTGACGGCTAACACATTTCACCAACGGGCTCTTCACTATATTTAGTTAGGAATAGTTAAGTATAGTGGGGAAACCGCGTGGGGCGCGTTTGTGAAAATCTCATTACGTAATGAGATTTTTCTTGCCTTGTGTGGGCGAATTGCCCATAATCAGGTTGCATGGCGGAATCGGTTTTTCGCCTTTCTTAACTACCTACCTATATGAAATATATTGAATTGACTAGCTATCTTGCTTCGCCTCGCGCGGTGCGCAATTCCGCCGTCGTGGCCTGTCTCGAATCAAGCGCCATCCGATTGCGAGACGGGAACGGAAAGCCTCGCGCCATGGTATCGCGAGAGGCCATCTTCGCGGCTCGCATGACAGCCGCGGCCCTTCGCGAATTCACGTGCCCCAAACGCCACAACGGGGCAATTCAGGTTTCCCCCAATGAAGTGCCTGATATGTTCCAAGCGATCATGCAAGCGCTAATCCGTGGTGACCTTTTCCGCGTGATCGCGTGCGATCATGAGGCGGAAACATACGCGGTGCGCGTTGCCTTTCGCGCGGCACGTGCCGCGATTGGCGCGGGAAATTCCCGCCAGCGAACACGCGTGGTATCGGAGAGTCGGCAATTGTACTGCAAGGGCGCGGAGACGGCAGGCGAGACGGTTTCTCTCTACGCTACCACGCCCGACGCGCGGACGGATCCTGCGCGCGTCCTGTTTGGTGAGGGGCGCCCGAATCACGCGGCAATCGTTCGGCACGCGTCCCGCATCCGCCAAGCTCTCGACTGCATGTACAACCTAGAGACGGGCGAGCGTGGGGCGGACGAGTCTCGAAAGGCGCGAGACAAGCGCAACCGCGCGGAGACGTTACTTAGGCTGGCAATGCGCGAGGCTACAGGGGACGCAACCGGATGGGACGAACTGCCCGCCAGGTGGCTTCCCCGTGATGGCTCGCGCGCGGAACAAATCCGTAGCGGCAACGCGCGCGCACGGTCTAAGGCATGGTTTGCGGAGTACCACGCGGCAGGGCTGGCCGAACTGGATAGGCGAGAGACGAAACAAGCGCTTGCTGAAACGCGCGCAACGCTCGCCTAACACGGACGCAAAGCCTAGCAACGCCACAAGGGCGGGCCCGAAAGGGCCCGCTTTTTTCATTACGTAATGAGAAAAATTCTTTCACTTTTTTTCGGAAACCGCGCGAATAGCGATAACACCGATACCCTATCAGTGACAGGGAAAGGTAAACAATCGCGGAAAAGGAAACCGCGCAACGAAAAAGAAAATCACTTTTTTTCGGAAAACGCGCGAATAGCGATAACACCGACACCCTATAAGTGAAAGCGACACGCTTTCGAAATAACCTACAAAGAATATGGCAACGAAAAACGATGACATCACGGCAACCATGACGGTTGCGACACTGAAACGGAAAAGCGAAAAAACTCTTACCGGTCTTTTCGTCGAGCGGGCAAACGCGGCCGAACGAATCAACTTGACTCTCGGCTTGATCATGGTTGCGCTCGCAACCAAGCTCAAAACGGAGGATGGCAAGGTGATTCGAAAGCACCTCAAGAACGCGGGCGCAAGCGCAACCGCGATCGCGAATGCGGAGTATATCCGCGCGTCCTATGGCGCCCTGGTGACCGAGGCGGGAATGAGCGAGTCCGATTTTTGCGATCGGATCACGCATCGACTCGCAGTGCAAGTGTGCAATGTTTGCCACCTCCGAACGAAAACCGTCGATCACCCTCTCACCCCTGAGCAGGCGCGTGAGAGGATCGAAAGCGGCGCCTCCGCTGAGGATCTCGACAGTCTGGGGGAACACGGCAGGACCGTGGCGGAGCAAGAAGCACACGAAAAGCAAGAAGCGGCGGAGAAAGAAGCGGCTGAAAAAGCGGCGAAGGAGAAAGCGGCGGCGGAATTGGCGGCCCTTCAAAAAAAGGCAGCTGAACTCGAAAAGAGCAACGAGCCCGAGACCGGCGACGAGCCCGAGACCGGCGACGAGCCCGAGACCGGCGACGAGCCCGAGACCGGC
>CALAZQ010000223.1 GCA_937926325.1 uncultured Planctomycetaceae bacterium
ACCATGAACGAGTTCTGGGGGAAGGTGCATTTCTTCCTCACGTTCGTGTTCCTCAACGGAACCTTCTTCACGATGCATATCCTCGGTGCCGTCGGCTTTCCGCGGCGACTGGCTGATGCCTATCACTATGAAACGTTCCACCATCTGCAACCACTGAATGCCTTCATGACCTACTGTGCGATCGGCATGGTCGCGTCGCAGATTATTTTTGCCGTGAACTTCTTTTGGAGCATGTTTTACGGCCCAGTGGCGGGCCGAAACCCTTGGAATGCCAACACCTTGGAGTGGACGGCGCCGAGCCCCCCGGGGCATGGCAATTTCGACTTCCAGCCAATCGTGTATCGGGGGCCGTATGAGTACTCTGTGCCGGGGGTTGAGGGCGATCACCTGATGCAGACTGATCCCCCCAGTCAGACAGCGGCGGCCGCGGCGGCTGCCGCTCATTAGCGAAGTGGTTTCTGCCGATTTTGTTTTCACGTTCGCTCCTCAGACGCCGCCGTTGCCAGAGTCTTTTCAATGACAGACCGCCTCCGGAATTGGGTCTTTCCAGTTGCCTGCTGCCTCGTGGCGGTGACCGGGGTGCTGCTCACGTTCGGAGCACTGGTGACCACCTACGAGGCGGCGATGGCGGTGCCAGACTGGCCGGCAACCTACGGCCACAATATGTTCCTGTTCCCATTTGCCGACTGGTTTTTCGGCCCTTGGGATCTTTTTCTGGAGCATGGGCACCGGCTGCTTGGGGCGACCGTCGGGCTGATCACACTCTGCCTGGTTGCCACGATCTGGTCCTCGCGGCAGCCCTCCGCGGTGCGGGCGTTGGCCGTTGCGGCGGTGCTGCTCGTCGTGCTGCAAGGGGTGCTGGGCGGGCTGCGTGTGCTGCTTGACGACAAGACAATCGCGAAAATTCACGCCTGTACGGGGCCGCTGTTCCTTGCTGTTGCCGTGGCGGTTGCAACACTGACATCGCCCTGGCTGCGGGGTCCAGCGGGCCGGCAGCCGAGCACCGGCGGGACGGAGCCGGTTTCGATCGGTGGTTGGCTTGCCGGTGGCTTGCTGGTGGCATCCTATGTTCAACTCGTGGCCGGCGCGCAGCTGCGGCATCTCGACGCCACCGTGAGCCATGATGGATTCCGCTGGTTGGTGCTTCTCCATGTTGCCGGCGCGGCCGTCGTCACTGGGCTGAGTTTGGCTCTGGTTGGAAATGCCCTGGGAATGTTTTCCGGGAATGGGCAGTGTGGCGGACACAAGACCGCCATCAGGCGGTGGTCCGTTACGGTGGCGGGGCTGGTCGGCTGCCAGGTGGTGCTGGGCTGTCTGGCCTGGATCGTCAGCTGGGGAATGCCGCTGGGACTGCTCCCCGATGCATTGGTCGCAGCCCTTCCTGAACCGACCGGCGTGACGGTCGCCCGGAGTGGATTTTCTGCTGTGGTCGTGACAGGCCACGTGCTGCTCGGCATGCTCATCTTGGCGGCCAGCGTCGTGCTCGCGATCGTCTCAGGTGGTCTTCCCCGGCTCGGGCTCTCGCCGCTGGCCTCAGGGCGGAGGGCGTGGGTATGAGCCGACTGGTAGCACCGGCTGCTCCTGTGGTCGGGGCTGGATATTCGCAGCACACCTTGGACACCGCCGCGGGAGAATCGGCGCGGTCGATCACCAGCGAGATCACCGCCCTTGTTCGTCCCCGCATCGCTTTAATGGTGCTTGTGACCGTGTTTGCGGCGATGTGGCTGACCGCACGGCCGGGAACACTGCTCTGGTTGCCGGTTCTCGGCGTGCTGCTGGGTACTGGCCTCGTTGCAGCGAGTTCAAGTATCGCGAATCAGATTCTGGAGCGACACACCGATCGCCTGATGTCACGAACGGCAGACCGTCCACTGGCAGCCGGACGACTGTCGCCCGCACAGGCTTGGCTGCTGACTGCTGGCAGCCTCGCCGTTGGAATGGCACTTGTCGGCTGGTTGGGAGGCTCGGGGGCGGCCGTCGTTGCCTTCTCGACGTGGTTGATCTACGTCGTCGCTTACACGCCGCTGAAGCGGCTTTCGCCGCTGAACACCGCGGTGGGGGCAATCGCCGGGAGCCTGCCGGTCGGTATCGGCTGGCTGGCGGCTGATGGGCCAGAGCGGTTGCTGGCGGGCGACGCTGCCGGCGGACTGGCCGCAGCGGCCCTGGGTACGGTGCTGTACCTTTGGCAGTTCCCGCACTTCATGGCGATCGCTTGGCTTTACCGCCGGCAGTACGCCGCCGCGGGGTTGCAGATGTTGACGGTCGCCGATCCGACCGGCCTTCGGGCGGCAGGACAGTCGCTTGCAGCGGCGATCGCACTGGTTCCGGTCAGTCTGGTGCTGGCAGTGCCGTCGGGGAGCATCCGGCTGTTTCTGGCGGCTGGGCTGGCGACGATTGTTTATGCTATCGGGGCGGTTTGGTTTGCGGTCCATCGTGACGACCGATCGGCCCGATCGTTGCTGCTGACCTCGCTTGCGGTGCTCCTCGTCCTCATGGCTGCGGCCATTGGATTCGGTGGTCCCAGCGTTCAGCCGGTGAGCCCGCTGTTCGACGAGTTCAGATCACTTCCGCTGCTTCCTCGCTGAATCACTCTTTTCGAAAACCCGGGATTCTTCCCATGAACGCCTCCGCCGCCTCAGTTGGACATGACGCCCACGGTCATCATGGTCCGGTCCTGCAGTATCAGCCGGGTCTGCCGCTTTCCCGTGGCAAGCTGATCATGTGGCTGTTTCTGTCAACTGAGATCATGTTTTTCGCGGCCTTGCTTGGCAGCTACGTGGTGTTGCGGTTCGGGGCCGCAGTCTGGCCCAAGCCGCACCATGTTCATCTGAGTGAACCCATCGGCGCCTTTAACACGTTTGTCCTGATTTGCTCCAGCGTTACGGTTGTGCTGGCGCTTGAAGCAGCCCGGGCCAACAAGCGGTCGCTGGCGAAAACCTGGATGCTGGCGACGCTGCTGCTGGGATCGTTCTTTCTCGGCATCAAGGCCTACGAATACGCCGCCAAGTTCAGCCATGGCATCTACCCGGCAGCCCCCCGCGGACTGATTTATGAGCGGCCCGACCTTTATTACGGCTCGGCTGTCCGGGCACGATTGGGTGAGCCGGCCATTATCGAGCAGATGAAGGAACTCAACGCTCGGCCCGAGTCTGAACTGACGCCCGACGAAGTAACCGGCCGTCGTCGGCTGCAGCAGGTTCGCGAAATGGCAATGGGTGCTGATCAGCAGGCCTTTGATATGGCGGTTATCGCCGATCAGGTGATGCCACTGCCGGATGACGCTGCCGGTGGGCACGGCCATGGGGGGGGGCTCAACGAGACCTTTCCCTGGCTGCAACTGCCGATCGTGATTCCCGGGGGGAACATGTGGGCGAGCACTTATTTTTTACTCACGGGGTTCCATGCCATTCATGTCATCGTCGGCCTGATTGTCTTTGGCATCCTGCTGCTTTACGACCTCGGTCCGAAGCATGCCGGGATGATCGAAAATGCCGGGCTTTATTGGCACTTTGTTGACCTTGTCTGGATCTTCCTGTTCCCCCTGCTGTATCTCTTTTGACGGCAGCGGAGCCGTTTCAACGTCGCCGTATTACTGCGAGGCTTCACCATGTCGACACCAGCTCCCCACGATCCAGCCGCTGCCCACGGCCCGATCACCGCACCTGGGCAACTCGCCGAAACCCCGGCCCTCGAGGGAGATACAGCGGCCGGGCATGCGACCGTCCACGGTGACGAGAGCCATGGCGGCCTGGGCCTGTATCTCGCCGTCTTCGCAGCCCTCTGCTTTCTCACGACGATGTCGTTTTTCACCTATTCGTCTTACTGGCCCTGGCGGGACGAGCCTCAGGTGGGCTGGGCCTTCATGATGGCGGTCTCTTGTACGAAGGCGTTGCTGGTGGTTTTGTTCTTCATGCACGTGCTTTGGGAGGCAAATTGGAAATATGTACTCACGATCCCGGCGGCAATGATGGCGATTTTCCTCGCGGTCATGTTGATTCCGGATATCGGGCTGCGGAACCGAATGGTTTCTCAGGAACGAGCCCTGCACATGGCCAGGCCTGCTGATGTTTTGTTGCTCGAACAGGCTGCCAGTGCGGCCGAAGAAGGTGCTGACCATGTGGGCAACCATGACCACTGAACGGCGACCGCTCGTTGGCTCCCGCGTCTACGGAATGATCTGGCTCGCTGTGGCAGTTGGACTGGCGGTCACCGGCTGTGGTGCCGGGCAACGGCCCACCGGGACGCCCGACCGCGGAGCGGAGCCTGAGGCAACTGCGGATCAGTCTCCGCCCGGAGCGGTTGCCGAACGGTTTCAACTCACCGATCAGCAGGGCAGGCCATTCGACTCGGCAGGATTGGCTGGAAAGGTCTGGATGGGAAGCATCTTTTTTGCCAACTGTCCCGGCCCCTGTTTTCGTGAGAATCAGGCGATTGCCGACATCATCCGGGAGATCGACGATCCCGAGTTTGTGGCGGTCAGCCTCACCTGTGATCCTGACAACGATACCCCCGAGGTCCTCGAGCACTATGCCTCCCGGTTCGAGGCGGACCCTGACCACTGGAAATTTCTGACCGGTGACATGGAGGTGATCAAACGGGTTGGCATGGAGACCTTCAAATTGCCGGTTGAGGTCGGTGTGCACTCCGAACGCGGCGTGGTGTTTGACCGGCAGGGACGAATGCGAGGCAGCTATCATTTGCTTCAGGAAGACCGGGTGCAGCGGCTGAAGAAGCTGATCCGCGACGTGTTGGCCGAGGACTCGCCGTGAACACGCTCGCGCCGCTGCTTGCCGTCCATCCGCTGGCGACTCTCAATGCGGTGCTCAATGCGGTGGCCACCGTGCTGCTGACGGCCGGCTGGATTTTCATCGCCCGCGGGAACTGGCGAGCCCATCGCTCAGCTATGGTGGCCGCCTTTGTCGTTTCGGCCTGCTTCCTCGTGTCGTATCTCACCTATCACTACCTCGTGGGGCATGTTGGCTTTGCAGGGCAGGGGGCTATCCGAGTCGTCTATCTGGCCATCCTGCTGACCCACATCGTTCTCGCGGTGGCGGTGCCCGTTCTGGCGATCGCGATGTTTGTGCTGGCCTGGCGGGGCAGGTGGCGACAGCATCGGCTGCTGGGCCGGATCACCCTGCCAATCTGGCTTTACGTCTCTGTTACGGGGGTGATCATCTATCTGATGGTCTACCACCTCTACCCAGCCCCGCCGGAGGCCCTCGCCGGCGGGCTGATGGGTATAATCGAGATATGAGGTTGCGTCACGCTCATCTCGTTCTTGCCACCTGTCTGCTGGTGCTGCTCCTCGCAGGATCGGTAGAGGCATGCCCGACCTGTAAGGACGGGCTCGCGGCTGCCGACTCGCAGGGGGCGAACATCGCCCGCGGCTATTTCTATAGCATCCTCCTCATGCTGGCGATGCCCTTCACCCTGGCGGGATCGTTCGGGCTTTACGTCTGGAGGGAGTATCGTCGTCAGCAGCAGGCCGAACCAGGCTCGCTGCCTGGAGCCTCGGTTGGAGCCGCTGGAACTGCTGGTGACTTCGACCTGAACGCTGGCTTGCATCAGCGTTCGTCGTGAGGCTGCCTTTGCCTGGGCCGCCGGCTGGGGGCCGGCTTTGCTGGCTGCTTGCCGTCATCGTCCTGCCGGGGTGGGCCGTCGTTGCCGAGGCGAACCCGCAATCGCTTGAGGGTTATCTCGCCGCTTGGCAACTGGCCGCGGCTGATCGTGAGGTGCTGATCGAGCTCTTGCCGGGCAGAACGCCCGCTGCGGCGGCACCACCTGCTGCGTTAAACCTGCTGATCCGACTGCTCGATCGTTTGCAGGCCGCCCCGCAGGACTGGCAGCAGGCCTGGCGGGAGCAGGCGTTGCCGGCCCCCGCTGTCGACCTGGCTGAGTGCCTTGAGCAGAGTCGCCCGGTAAGGCTCTCCGGCCGGGCTGTCGAGACCAGGCAGGTTGGCCTGCCCGATGAACTCGCCGAGATCGCCGGCCGCAGTGCTTTGAGCCTCGTGCGGTTGCAGCAGGACGCCGGGCCCGATGTCTGGCTGGTGGTTCCTCAGCAGCCGACCGGCTGGCCCGCCGCTGGCCGGCTCAATGAGCGGGCCGCGAGTGAGGCATTGCTGATTACCGGCCCAGCGGCTGTGGGGCCGGGGGGGGTGGACCTGCTGGCGGTGTCACTGCGGCTGTCCTGGTGGCCCGACACGCCGCTTGCGGATGCCGGGATGGACTATGGGCTATTCACCAGCGTTGTCGACGGTCGTCCGCTGGCCGCAGCAGAGGCAGAAGCCTTTTACAACTGTCTGGAGGCGAGCAAACAGCTGGCCCCCACGGCTGAGATGCGGCCCCTGCCAGCCGCCGATCTCGTACCCCTGATCGACCCCAGAGCAGGCTGGTTTGCGGCCCACCGCGGCGACCGGCTGGTGCTCGAGGGGACGGCTCGGCGGATCACCAGGATTGCAGTAACGTCGGAGCGTTGGCAGAAGCTGATCGGCCAGGACCACTATTGGGAGCTCTTTCTTTTTGTTTCGACGCCGCTGATCGAGATTGCCGGAAAGATGCAGGAGTCATACCCCGTTGTCTGCTGCTGCCTCGATCTGCCACCGGGGCTGCCCACCGGCGATCAGGTGACAGAGCGGCTGCGGCTGGCCGGGTTCGGCTTCAAGCGGTATCGCTACGAAACGCGGCAGCAGCAGGGGCCGGCTGCGGCCCTGGTCCGCGAGTCACCTCTGCTGCTGGCCGGTCGGCCACTCTGGCTGCCGGCGGCGGCGGCCGCCCAACTGCCGGTGTGGCTGCGGTGGCTTCCGGTCGCCTTGGCAGTGGCTGCCGCTTTCCTGCTGTGGCAACGATCGTGGCGGCGGCGGCCACCAGCCGCAGCACTCCCCGATCGGATTGAGCTGCCGCTCACGGCGACCGCTGACCCGCTGCACGGGAAGGCTGAAAAAACAAAAATTGGCACAGGTCCGCCTGTCGATCAGTGAAGAACAGGGAGCTGCCAGGCTGCCTGCCTTGCGCCACTTCGCCAGCGTGTGGCGGGGCTGTGCGGATCCTGATCCTGCCATTGTCCGCTCGCCGGCACTCCGCTAGAAACCGGCCCGCGACAGCCGCCGAAGGCTGCCGCGTGGCCGAGCATGCAGAGGAGCCGTCAATGAAACAGGGTCTCAGCAAATGCCAGGAACGCCCCATGGTTGCTGGCCGTATCGGTCCGGCAGCGGTGGAGGAGCGAACGTCCCGAGGTCCCGCAGCCGGGCTGCCATCCACGGACAGGCGAGACGACCAGGTCTTCCTGCCGCTGGGGTATGAGCCTGGCTACGACTACCCGCTGCTGGTCTGGCTGCCCGACAGCCGGGACGAGCGTTTCGATCTTGGCCGAACGATGTCCCGGCTGAGCCTGCGGAACTATCTCGCCGTCCGCGCCAGCGGAACCAGTGTTGAGGCCTGCTGGGCTGCCATCGAGCGGATGTCCGATCGTTACAGTGTGCACCCGCAGCGGATCCATCTCGTCGGCGCCGGTGACGGTGGCGAGGCTGCCTTCCGAATTGCCTGTCGAGAGCCGAACGCACTTGCCGGGGTCGTTTCGATCGCCGGCAAGTTTCCGCTCAATGAAGGGCTCTTCGGCCGGCTTGCTGAAGTCCGCAGCCTGCCGATGCTGCTCTGTTGTACGGCTGAGCCAATTGAGCCGACGTCCCCGACCACTGCCGATGTCGATCGTACCCTGCGGCTGTTTCATGCCGCCGGAGGGCAGCTTGGCCTGCGGATCTACCCCGCGGCGAGCGGCCGGCAGTGCCTCTCCCGCAGCCGGGCGGTGCTGCGGGACATCGACCGCTGGGTCATGGACGGCGTCAGCCGTGGCCCGCTGACACTGGCTGCCGCCAGCGTTTGACAATCACGTTCCCTCCGCCGCGACCTGCTGTCGGTTTGCGGTTGTCACCAATGCCGCCGAGGTCTTCATGCGACAGATCATTCCCACTCCCGCGGCCCTGCGTTCGGCCGAGCACGCAACTCTCAAGTCCCTGGTTGGAGCGGTGATCGACGATCTCCAGCGGCAGGCGGCAGACCGTGGCCGCCCCTTGCCACAGTTGTCGGTCGATGTGGCAGACGACCACCGGCTGCCGGCCGACGTCGCTGCCCTGCGGACGCTCTTGGAGCGGGGACTCACCGAGGCCGTGCGGGCGACTGCCGCCAGCGCCACCATGGCCCGCACTGCTGAGGTGGTCGTGACCAGTATCCAATATCCTGACCGTCTCGAGCTCGAAATTGCCGACAGTGGTCCCTCCCGGGCCGAACGGCATGCTGCCGACGGGCTTTTCGGTGGAAGTTTCGCAGCGACCGGTACGCAGCAATTGCTCGACCGCCTGGCCGCAGCGGTGCGACTCGACGACTGTCCCGAAGGGGGCGTCGCGCTGACCTTCTCGATTCCGCTGGCCGCAGCCAGGCGGGCGGCCGCCTGAGCCAGGATCAACGTGCCCGCATCACCATTGTTTTCCGGAGGCCCGTCGATGGAGCCAGACCTTGCTGCCGAAGCCGGCCGCCGGTCCGGGCCGACTCCGATCCAAGTCATCGCCGCCGGCCTTCTGCTGGTGGCGGTTGGCGTTGCGGTCTGGGCGGTTCAGGAACGACCGCAGCTGACGGTCGCGGAAGTCGAACTGCTGGCCGGAACGGTCCTCGGCCCGGCCGACCTCGCCCTGATGGAGGCGGTCTTTGACCGGGCGGATCTCTCCGGCCACCGAGTGGAGGCAGGACGGCTCTTCGTCAGCCGTGGGCGGCGGAGCAGTTACCTGAGAGCACTGGTGGATGCCGGCGCCTTACCCCCTGAATTCGGCGGTAGCCTGCGGCGGGCGGTCGAAAACGACAGCCCCTGGCGGAGCCAGGCAAGCCAGGCTGACCGGCTGCGGATTGCCACCCAGGAGGAGCTCTCGCTGGTGATTCGCACCATGCCGGGCATCGAGCAGGCTGCGGTGCTCTACGACCTCAAAGCGGGCGGCCAGCTCTTTCCGGACCGCGGCGAGAGGATTCAGACCGCCAGTGTCAGCGTGCGGACCGAACCGGGAGCGACGCTCGATGCCCATCGGGTACAGGCGATTCGGGTGCTGGTCGCCTCGTCGATTGCGGGGCTTCGCGCCGAGCGGGTGGCGGTGACCGACCTCCGCAGCGGCCGGGTCTATGACGGTCCGCTGGTTTCTGATGCTGAGCTGATCGCCAGTGATCCTGACCGGGCCCGGGCTGTGGCCTACGAGCGGCATGTGACCGCAAAGATTCGCCAAGCACTTTCGTTCATGCCCAATGCGGTGGTTGAGGTCAACGCCTCTTCCTGCCTGCCGGCACTGACTGAGCCTGACACCCGGCCGGCGGCCCACCAGCTGCCGCGTGCGGCAGCCAATGCACCGGCCACGGTCTCGGTGACCAAGGCTCCAGCGAACAGGGGGCCAGTGCCGAAACGTGTCGTCCAGGTGTCGATCGCGATTCCAGAGGGTTATCTGCTGAAAGTGCGTGAACGAAGGCCGGGGGCCAGCCAAGCAGCCGGCGACGCGGCCTCCACGGAGCTCGATCGGCTCGAGCGGCTGGTCGCCGGACTGGTCCCGATCAGCCCGCCCTGGGATCACGCCCGGGTCACGATCACCCGTTTCCCTGGTCAGCTTGCGGCGGCAATGCTGCCGGTTGAACCGCTCCAGCCTGCGGTTCCGGAAGTGGCCCGGCCGGCGGCCGTGACTGCCGGGCGGGAAGCAGCGGCTGCGCCGCAACCGCCTGCTTCCGCTGAGCCGATTGACCGCATGCTTGCCGGGTTGCCGCTCTCTGGAGAGCGGTCCATCGTGCTGGCTGTCAGCCTGGGGCTGGCCGTGCTCGGTGGCCTCGCGTTGCTGTTGGGAGGATCGAAACGACAACTGCCCCAGCCGTTGCCCGGTGGACCACGCGACGCAATCGACTGGTCCACCCTCAGGCGGCCCGGTTCCTTCGACACCCACCGGGAGGCCGCATGAACACCGGTGAGGAGTTTTCGCTCGGCTTCCATCGCGAGCGATCGATACGAAGGGGCGGTCACCTCGCGGTCATGCGACCATTTCGATGCACCGCCGTCCGCGGCCTCTCGTGGGTCGTGATGGTGGCCGGCTTGGCCGTCTTCCCGGCCGCCGCAGTGAAAGCGGATCAGCCTGCCAAGGCTCGGCCGGCGAGCATTCCGCTCACGCTTGAACAGGCCGCCGAACCGGGCGCCTCCGCTGCCGGTCAGGCTGATGGGCCAACTGACCGAGGGCCACTATCGTTCGACTGGCAGGCCTGGGCGGTGGTCGCGTTGGCCGTCGCCGGGATGCTCGGCCTGCGGTTCTTTGGCCGCCAACGAACCCAGCCCTTGCCGACCGACGTCTTCGAACTGCTCGGTGAGGCAACGCTTGGGGGGGGCCAGCCGGTTCGCATTGTTCGCTTCGGACCGAAGACACTGCTGGTGACCACCGGAAGCGGCGGGCCCCGGACCTTGGCGGAACTCGATGATCCGCTGGCTACCGAATGGATTGCTGCCGCCTGCCGTGGTGATCGCACGCTGCGGGCCGTTCACCCGCCGGCGGGACGAGTTGACCCGGTGAACGGCAGAGATGCACGGCGATCCACAGCCCGATCCTCTTCGTCGGGCCCGGAGTCGCTTGAGCCGAGTCTCCAGTCCGCCGAGGTAGCCTGATGAACCGGCTCTACTCGGTCGGTCGATACGGATGGTTCCTGTCAGCGGCTTGGTTTGCTCTCGTTGCCCTGGCAGCGGCCGACGAGCCTGTCGTGCCGCCAGTCGGTCCGGCGGACCCACCAGCGGCAGCGGTCAACCTGCCGGCAGCACTTCCCGAGGGAGGAGCGGCATTCGCCCCGATTCAAGAGCAGTCGGGACCGGGAGCCGTCAGTGAGTCGGCGGTGCCGCTGCCGGCCGACGTGACGGCGGTGCTGGACCGCCGCTGGCTTGACCGGCTGTTGCCGGCTGCGATCACCTTGGGCGTGATGAGCCTGGCGCCAGCCCTGCTGCTCATGACCACCTGTTTCGTTCGGATGTCAATCGTGCTGTCTCTGACGCGGCAGGCCATCGGCACGACCAACCTGCCGGCGACTCAGATCATCACGTCGCTGGCCCTGTTTTTGTCGGCGCTGGTGATGTGGCCGGTCTGGACGGCGGCCTACGAGGACGGCGTCGTGCCCTATCAGGCCGGCACGGCCTCATGGCAGGAGGCCTTTGAGCAGGGCAGCCTGCCGATCCGCCGCTGGATGGCCGCACAGATCGAGGAGGCCGACAACCGCGACACCATTGCACTGTTTCTCAGCCGGCATCCTCACGGGCCGCGGGAGGTCAGCAGCTACGACGACATCCCCCTCGAGGTGTTGCTGCCCGCCTTCCTGGTGAGTGAACTTGAAGTCGCCTTCATGATCGGTTTCCGGATCCTGTTGCCGTTTCTGGTGCTCGACTGCGTGGTCGCCACGCTGGTGGTCTCGACCGGGCTGGTGATGCTGCCGCCGACCTTGGTATCGCTGCCTCTCAAGTTGCTTGTGTTCGTCATGGCTGATGGCTGGACCCTGGTTGTACGCGGGCTGCTTGACGGTGTGCGGCTCACCGCTTCTTGAACGGCGGGGCCGCAGCTTCCGGCGGGACCGCCACCGACAGATTTGGAGACTCGATGGCTGGCATCGACCTTGTTCAGTACGTGCGGATCACGCTTCTCGAGGGGGGGATGGTCCTGGCGCCGGTGCTGGCAGCGAGCTTTACCGTTGCCCTGATCATCGGCCTGCTGCAAGCGGCGACCAGCATCCACGAACCGCTTGTCGGCATGGTGCCCAGGCTGGTAGTCGTCATGCTGATGCTGTTCCTGACCGGGGGCTGGATGCTGGAGCGGTTCGTCGCACTGTTCCGGGTGAGCGTTCTCGGCCCCTAACTGCGCAGGGAAAAGCCCGCCGTCCAATGCTTCCGCTGCCTGCCCCTTTCGCTGTTGCCCTGTCGCCACCGCTCGTGGAGCCGGCAGCTGCCATCGTGGTAGCGGGACTGGCGGTCCGGGTGGCCGGGCTCATGTTGGTCGGTGGGCAGCGGCTCTACCCTGGGCTCACGCCGCAGGTGGGGCTGGGGCTGTTACTGGTCTTTGCGGTGGCGACAGCCCCTGCCGCCATCGCTGCCAACCAGTCGGTGCAGGAACCCCTGCCCCCGCTTGCTTTTCTTTTTCTGTCAGAATTACTGGTCGGACTCGGCCTGGGACTCGCCGTGGCGGTCGTCCTCTCGGCAGTTGCAGCAGCCGGTGGGATGCTGGCCGCCACGGCCGGGCTCGATTGGGCTGCTGCCTTCACGCCAGGCAGTCAGGATCGGCCGGGCGTGGCCCGGCTCTGCGGCTGGCTTGGGCTCGCTGCATTCGTCGCAGCCGGAGGCCAGCGACTCGTCGTCAACGGCCTGCTGGAAAGCTGCTGGCGATTGCCGATCGGGCGGCTTGCCGGCAGCCTCGGCAGGGCGGAGTTTCCGCTGGCTGAGCTGGTCATCCAGCTGCCGGCGATCGGGCTTTCGCTCGCTGTTTCGCTCGCCTTGCCGGTTCTGGTAGCAGTGCTGACCACGCACGTCATCGCGACGATCTGCCTGCGGACGGTCTCGTTCACGCCGGGCATCGGGCTGCTGCAAAGCCTGGCTGCAGCCGTGCTGCTCGGTGGGCTGTTGCTCGGCAGCCGGCAGTGGTCAGAGCAGGCTGGCCAATTGTTGGTGCCGCCACTGGAGGCAACCTTCGCAGCCGTGGCGGTGCCCGGCGGTCCTGAGACAACCATCTCTGCACGCGAGGAGACCTCGCCATGACTGCCGGTGGTGATCGCACGATTCCCGCAACTCCTCGCCGTCGCGAGGCGGCCCGTGAACAGGGCCTGGCCCCAACGGCTGCCGCCATCACCTGGCCGCTGCTGGCGGCGGTGGTGCTGGTGGCGGTGCCCTGGTGGGGACGGGCAACGACGGCTGCCGCCGTGGCCGCGGTGCAGGCGGCTGTTGCCAATGACGCCGTTGGGCCCGGCCGCCTGGCCCTGGCCCTGATCGGCCCGACCGCAGTCGTGGTGCTGGCCGCCCTTGTCGTCCTGGTCGGTGTTCGGCTGTTGGGTGATGGTGCCGGCTGGCGGCTCAGCCGTGCCGGCCTCCGGTTTGAACGGATCGATCCCGTCGCCGGGCTGCGGCGGCTGCTTACGGCAGCGACGTGGGGCCGCGGCCTGCTGGCCGCAGTCGGTCTGGTCGGATTGCTGGGGGTGGTCTGGGCTGCGAGCGGGCCGCTGGTGGCGGCAGTGCGAGATGCTCAGCCCGATGGATCAGGCCAACGACTGCTTTCGGGTGGACCACTGGCGGCGGCCGAACGCTTCCTCTGGTGGTTCCTCGCGGCGGCAGCGGTGGTGGCGGTGGCCCAGTGGCTGGTGCAGCGGCTGCTGTTTGAACGCCGGATCAGGATGACGCCGCAGGAGTTCCAGGAGGAACTGCGAAGCCTGCAGGCCGACCCCAAGATTCGCCGCACACCGGGCCGCTGATCGCAGCTACACCCGCAGGTCACTGGCGGCGGCGCGGGTCGGGCAGGCGGCGAGTGCCTCGCGGACCGGACCGTCCAGAAACTCATCGACCTGCGCGGCCGCCCGACCCTCGAGCCCCTCGACGGTCACCGCCGCGGCCAGATCGACGCCGGCAAACAGGGGGTCGGCGGCAAGCCGTTCCACCAAATCGTTGTCAGCTCCGTCCCGGATTCGAGCGGTGGCGGCATGGCTGTGACGGCGGATCGCTTCATGCAGCTCCTGCCGGTCGCCACCGGCGGTGGTGGCGGCCATCAGGAGCCGCTCACTGGCCAGAAAGGGCAGGTGCTGTTCAAGGTTGCGGCGAATGCCACCCGGCAGGACGACAAGCCCGGCCGCGATGTTGGCGTAGATGACCAGCTGGGCATCGGTTGCCAGAAAGGCCTGCGGCAGTATCAGCCGCCGGGCGGCCGAGTCGTCGAGGGTCCGTTCGTACCACTGCACGGCGGCGGTCTGGCCGGCGGTGGGCTGCAGGCCCATCACAAATCGGCCCAGGCTGCACATCCGCTCGGCCCGCATCGGGTTCCGCTTGTAGGGCATGGCCGACGAGCCGACCTGATCGGTCTCAAAGGGCTCTTCAAGTTCGTTCCAGGCTGCGGCCAGCCGCAGGTCGTTCCCCGCCTTGTGGGTCGATTCAGCGATGCCCCCGACCGCAGCGAGCACCTGAGAGTCGATCTTGCGGGGGTAAGTCTGTCCGGTCACGGCGTAGGATTCCACGAATCCCAGTTTTTGTGAGACCAGTTTGTCAAGCTGCCGGACCTTGGCATGGTCGCCCTGAAACAGTTCCAGGAAGCTTGCCTGAGTGCCCGTTGTTCCCTTCGTGCCCCGGGCCCTCAGCAGTGACCGACGGTGGCGGAGTTCCTCCAGGTCGAGCAGCAGGTCTTGAATCCAGAGGCAGATCCGCTTGCCGATGGTCGTCGGTTGAGCCGGCTGCAGGTGGGTGCGGCCCAGGCAGATGATGCTACGGGTCTCCCGGGCCCGTCCCGCCAGCTGGTCAATGACGGTCGCCAGCCGGGCAATCACCAGGTCGAGTGACTCGGCGATCAGGACGAGATCGGTGTTGTCGGTCACGAAGGCACTGGTTGCCCCCAGGTGCAGGATCGGCCGGGCCGAGGGGCAGTCGTCACCAAAGGTATGCAGGTGGGCGAAGACATCGTGTCGCGTCTGCTTTTCGTAGGTGGCTGCCTTGGCAAAGTCGATCGTGTCGAGATGGGCCCGCATCTCGGCCAGTTGGGCCGCGGTGATGGGCAGGCCGAGTTCGGCCTCTGCCTCAGCCAACGCCAGCCACATCCGCCGCCACCAGCCGTAGCGATGTTCGTCACTCCAGATCTCGGCCATTTCAGCCGAGGCGTAGCGGGCTGCCAGTGGATTGCTCCAGCGGCGCCGGGCTGGGGCCTGTTCAGCTGCATTGGCCTCGGTCATCGCGGTCCTCCAGGGGTACGTGGTCGGCCGGCTCGGCCGGTGGCCGCAGGGGGCGGCCCCGCCATCATGCAAAAGAATCGCTCGAGGGCCAGCCGGGCCCGCAGACCCCGGGAGGCTTCGGCCTTGAGCGACCGGTCAAGCTCGGCCAGCCAGTCGGGCAGCTCACGGCAGCGGCGACTGCCGAGGTGTCGCAGGGCCCGCTCCGCCTCGGCAAGGGCCTTGGGCCAGGCTGCAACCCCGGCCTCACGAAGCGCCGCCTCGATGCCGGCAGGGCGGTCGGGTCCGGTCAGCCGCCGGGCGGCAGTCGCATATCGCCGGAAGACCGCGGCTGTCTGGGCCGACAGGCCGACCGGGCTTTCGCCCGCCTCCAGCAGGCTGCCCAGCAGGCTGACCGCTGCCGCCGTTTGGCCGGCTGCAGCGGCGTTGAGCATCTCCCAGGCGGTTCGCTGATTGCCATTTCCACCGAGGGCGGCGACCGCTTCAGGTGAAATAGTCCGACGGTCTTTGGCCGGGCAGGCCGCCGCCAGGCTGCCGAGGGCCTGATCGGCCTGCCCCAGATCGTGGCCGAGTCGTTCCAGGAGCACGCTGGCCGCGGCGGCGGGCAGGTCGGCCTGGTGGCTGTGTTTCGCCCACTTCCTCAGCCAGCTGCTGAGGTTGAAGCGGGCCGGGACGCCGACGTCGATCAGCAGCCCCTGCCGCCCCACCGCCTTGGCCAGCCGGGTGGTGGCAGGAAAACTCTTCACCTCGAGGATCACCAGTCCCCGATTGCCACGCGGCCGGTCGGCAATGCGTTCAAGCAATTCGCGGGCGGCTGAGACGAAGCCATCGGCCCGGCGGACGACAGCCACCCTGGTTGCTGTTGCGAACATCGGTGCGGTGGCCGCCTCATCAAGCACGTCGCGGGGATCGAGCGGGTCATCTCCTGAGAATTCCCGCCAGGCCCAGCTGCGGTCTTCCTCGGTGGGGCAGAAGATGTCACGAAGCTGATGCAGCAGGTGCCTGCTGACAAACGGGCAGTCACCCGCCAGGACGATCACCGACGGTACGTCGGCCGCCACTGCGAGTGCGGCGGCATCGAGCATCAGGTCGAGGCCACAAAGGCCCGCGGGCTGCTTTGCCATGGAGGGTCCAGAGGAGACAGAGCGCAACACTCGCCCAGTGTAGCGGAGTCGCTCCCGAAACTGGCCAGAGCAGGGGCTAGCGGCTGGAGCGGCCCGGCAGCGGCTGCGGGCTTCCCAGCGTGCCGGTGAACCGGGCCGTTCGGATAGCGACCGGCTCAGCGGTGATCTGCCCACCGATATTCCCGGCCGCATCGGGCATCTCGACTTGGACGAACACCCGGCTGGGAAGGGTGCGATGGGGCTGCCAGCGATAGCTGCCCGCCGCCGGCTGGGCCGAGGCGATGGTGGCCCAGGGACCAGATGCATGCGGCGAATAGGACAGGCGGACGCGGTCGGGCAGCGCGAGCGGGTCGTCGCACTGGTACGTGATCAAGAACTCGCTAGCTGTCCCACCCGGCACCGGCTCGATGTCCAACTGCGAGACCTGTGGCGGAGTTTCGTCGATGCCAATCCAACTCGCCGGCTCGTCTCCGGGACGTGGCCCAAGTGGCTCGCCGGGCAGATCGCGAACCACCTCAAGCCGGCAGCCATAGAGCCCCTCGGCGGGGAACTCGACTGTGATCGGGCTGGTCGTGTCGTCATCGACAGCGGTCCGCTGCCAGGAGCCGCCAGCATCCTGGGTGGTCCAGAGTTCGACTCGGAACGGCCCTTCGAGGTCGGCGGGAATGGCGAAGTCGTACTGCCAACGGAACTGGCGAGACCGGAGCAGATGGAGCGGTCGGCCACGGTATTCGGCTGCCGCCAGGCCCGCGTCCGGCGAAGCCGTCACCCCGCCGAGGCCTGCTGTCAGCACCTCGGCAAGCGATGGCTGGCCGACACGAATGATTGGCGGCTCGGCCACGGCTGTCGCTCCACCGGCTGCGGTGAATGCGACACCATTTTTTGCCTGCTCGCCTGCTTCTGAACTGATGGCGGGCGGGCCATCAGCGGACCAGGGCTTACCGGTGTCGGCCCGCCAGACTCCAGCAGTCAACGCACCGCTGCCGGCTCCGCGGCGACGCTCCGGTGGGAGGTCAGCCTTGGCTGATGGAGACGCCGTGGGGGCGGAAACCATGACCGAGGCAATCGTGCGGCCGCGGCCATCCCGGGGGGCCTCGCGATCAGCCGGCAGGATCGGGGCTTCGATTTCGCGGGCAAGGTCGGCCTGGGTGATACCCGGGTCCGACGGCAGGAGTGAAAACTGCTGACTGGTTCGATGGCCACCGGCGTCGGCGACCTCGATTCGCACAGCCAGGCCACCGACCTCCTGACCAGCCCACCAGATTTCCTCTCCGATCAGATGGGCGGGAGACTGACGGGCCAGCACAGGTTCCGCCGCGATTGTTTTCCATTCGCCCCCGGCGATACGGTAGGCGAATGTGATGCCATCCACCGCAATTGAATCATCTGCCGCCGCGTAGCGGCAGATGATTTCGCCATCAGCGCCCTTCCAGACCCGGCCTGCCAGCCGGGGCGCAGCCGCATCGACCAGCACGCGAAGATCGGGCCCTTCACCCCCGCGGGCCCGATTCTCGCGGTCGATCGCCCGGATGCGGAACCAATATTCGCCATCGGTGTCGGCCCGGTAGGCGATCGAGCTGTCGGTCGGCGTGGCCCGACCGGCAACCGACCAGGTGAGACCGAAATCTCGAGAGACATTGAGTTCAACCCGCGTCGCGGTGGCATCGGGTGTAGCCGGTTTCGGCAGCCGGAACGGAATGGCGAAGACCCGCTGCGTGGTTCGCACCAGTTCCGGCAGGCCGGGCGGCTCGGCTGCGGCTACCGGCTGGATCGTCGCCAGCAGGAGCAGCCCCCCAAACGCCATGAGCCAGCGGGAGAAACGGAGATTTCTGATGCGAGCCATCGATCCTTCCGGGTGGGCGTCCACGGTCCTCACCGGTGGTATCGACCGATCGTTTCAGAAAATCGCGTTTTTTCGATAAAACTGGGATAACCGGGGACCGGTCGGGCCGGGATGGTGGCACCGCGGCCGGGCTGGTAGCGTCCCGGCCAGGCCTGTCGGGCTCCTGAGCTGCGAACCCGGGGGGTATAACCGGGGCCGGTAGAGTTCTGGTTTCGTCGCTCCCAAGGGGCCGCGGTGCCTATCGCCGAGAAGGAAGTCACCGTCGTGGTATCGTTCCTGATGAGTTCACTCGTGCTGATCGCCCTCGTTGCCGGCGGGATCGCCGTGATCGTTGCGACCCGCGAAAAGGCACGCGGTCCGGTTGCCGATCGTGGCGATTGCGACGAAACGTGGGAGCAGACGCTGGCTGAATACAAAAATCTCCGGGATCGGGGTGTGCTGAGCGAGGACGAATACCGAAGAATAAAAACATTCGTCGACCCGTCCGCGCGGACACCCACGACGAATGCAGACAAACCGTCCGCTTATCCTGCGGGGCGGACGACACCAGAGGACTGGAGGAACTGAATCGATGCCATCCGGAAAAGACGCCAGTGGGATCGGACGCCGGGGAACCGGCGGGACGACCAAGAAGAATGCCTTCTGCTCGTTCTGCCGCAAGAGCTACCGGGACGTCGGCCCGCTCGTCGAGGGTCCCGGTGACGTCTACATCTGCGGGGAATGCATCGAACTCTGCCAGTCGATCCTCGACCAAGAGAAGCGGCGGCGGGGAAGCAGCAAACAGCTGTTCACGTCGATACCATCGCCACGAGAGATCGTTGGCCATCTCGATCAGTACGTCATCGGCCAGCAGCATGCCAAGCGGGTGCTTTCCGTCGCAGTCCACAGCCATTACAAGCGACTGATGCTTGCGGCCGAGGGGAGTGACGTCGATGTCGAGAAGTCGAACATCCTGTTGATCGGACCGACCGGCTGTGGCAAGACGCTGCTGGCCCGGACACTGGCGAAGATTCTTGATGTGCCCTTCGCCATCGGTGATGCCACGACGCTGACCGAGGCCGGCTATGTCGGGGAGGATGTTGAGAACCTTCTGCTGAAACTGCTGAGCGCCGCCGATTTCGACATTGAGGCGGCCCAGCGGGGCGTCCTCTATATCGATGAGATCGACAAGATCGGCAAGACCAGCCAGAACGTCTCGATCACCCGCGATGTTTCGGGCGAGGGGGTGCAGCAGGCGCTGTTGAAGATGCTGGAAGGGACGGTCGCCAACGTGCCGCCGCAGGGGGGCCGCAAGCATCCCGAGCAGCAGTACATCC
>CALAZQ010000224.1 GCA_937926325.1 uncultured Planctomycetaceae bacterium
GCTTAGGCCCGACGCGCTACGAAAGACGTCGCCGACAACCAAACCGCCCTACGTTCCCAGCAGGGCGATCGCCTCGGCCACGGTTTTTTCACCGAGCGGTTTCTTGCCGGCCATGTCACCACCCGTGCCCCCCTTTGGCCACTCGGCCGGATCGGCATAGCGACCGTCGTCGCCGTATTCCCGCTGTAGCCGGGCGATCTGGGCTTTGAGGGCCGCAAACGTCGTGGCGACCTCCGGCGACCCAGCTTCCGCCGAGTCAAACAGCAGATTGTGCTGCTCGGTCGGATCGGCGGTGAGATCGAAGAGTTCCCAGGCATCCTTCTTCCAATAGTGGATCAGCTTGTGGCTGGCGGTCCGCACGCCGTAATGGGCCCGGGTGTTGTGATGGCCGGGGTCGTGGTAGTAGCGGTAGTAGACGGACTGCCGCCAGCCGGCCGGCGACTCACCCCGCAACAGCGGCACCAGGCTCTTCCCCTGCATCGAGTCGGGCACCGGCAGGCCGGCCAGCTCCAGGAAGGTTGGGGCGAGGTCAATATTGGCAACAAAGCCTGCCGGTGTGCTGCCCGGTATGATGCCCGGCCCCCGGGCGATCAGCGGCACCCGCAGCCCCGGCTCGTACATGAACCGCTTGTCGTAGAGGCCGAGGTCACCCAGGTACCAGCCGTTGTCGGAGGAATAGATCACGATCGTCTCATCGGCCAACCCTGCCGCATCGAGATAGTCGAGCAGTTTGCCGACGTTGTCATCGACGCCCTGCACGCAGGCGAGATAGTCCTGCATGAAGCGTTGGTACTTCCAGCGGACCAGGTCATCGCCGGTGAGCGTCTTGCCGTCAACCTCCACCTCGGTGGGCTTCTGGCCCAGCCAGCGATTTCGGTCTTGCCCTTTCAGATCGGCCGGCGGTTCGCGCTTGAGATCACGGTTGGTGAGATCGCGAGCAATTGTTTGCTCGTTCTCCGGCAGGGCGGCCGGGCGGGTGGCATAGTCGTCCCAGAGCGTGGCCGGCTCGGGGATGACGGCATCCTTGAACTTCGCCTTGTTTCGCTCATCGGGCGACCAGTCACGGTGCGGTGCCTTCTGGTGCAGCATCAGAAAGAAGGGCTGGTCGGTCGGGCGGGTCTTGATGAACTCGATGCCCAGATCCCCGGTGATGTCGGTGCAGTGGCCCTCAATCGAGAGCTTCCCTCCAGGAACCAAAAAACTGGGGTTCCAGTAGCTGCCCTGACCGGGCAGCACAATCCAGCGATCAAACCCGGTCGGGTCGCTGCCGAGGTGCCACTTGCCGATCATGCCGGTGTGATAGCCAGCCTGCTGCAGGCGCTTGGCAACGGTGTCGCGACTGCCGTCAAACCGGTTGAAGACCGGCACGCCGTTCTGGTGGGAATACTGCCCCGTCAGCAGCGTGGCCCGACTCGGCGTGCAGATCGAGTTGGTGACAAACGAGTTGGTGAACCGGGCCCCGCCCGCCGCCAGCCGGTCGAGGTGGGGGGTCGTGTTCACCTTTGAGCCATAGGCGGAAATTGCGTGCTCGGCATGATCATCAGAGAAGACAAAAATGATGTTGGGTCGCTTCACGGGCGGCGGGGCCGCGGCGGCCGCCACCGGCACCAGCCGGACCTGGCGAATGTCGCAGCAGGCCTTCTTGGCAATCTCATTCGGCTTGATTTGCAGCGAATGCTCACCAGCGGCAAGCGTCACCCGGCCGACTGCCCGAGGCTTGAAGGCCTGAAAGTGACCGGTCTCCTCGACCACAAAGTCCAGCGACTGCTCGCTGGTACCGTCGGCAGTGACTGTCAGCAGCATCGTGCTGCCTC
>CALAZQ010000225.1 GCA_937926325.1 uncultured Planctomycetaceae bacterium
GACTGATGCTCATAGAGCCCGAGCTTGAAGTGCATCCCGTGCAGTGCGAAGGCGTCACCCGACAGGCCCAATTCCAGATCGAACGGGCTAGCGCTCTCAGGGCAGGGGAGGTTGAGCCGATAGATGGCCAGCGGGTTGCGGAAGACATCCCGCGGCCCCTGAAAGCCGGCCAGGGCCCGGCGGGCCGCCAGCACCGCAGCCTCCGCCGCGATGGCCGCCGAGGCCCCCTTGCTGTCGGACAGCTGATGGCCGGCCCGAATCGCGCGGAAGGGCACGCTGTGGGCCACCACCAGGCCGATGGCCGACTCAATCTGCTCAGGTGTACCGCCCAGGGCCGCGGCATAGGCAGCAGCAGAGGCCACCGCGCCATGGTGCACATGGTCGATCGCAAACTGCCGCAGCGGAAAGACCTCAGCCAGCCGACCACGGATCTCGTCGATCAGCAGCATCAGCCGCAACGTCGTGTCGCCGTCCAGGTCGGCCTCGCGGGCGGCGGCGACAGCAACGGGGTAGTAATCGTTATGGCCAAACTCTCCGGCCGTCCGTCCCTTGACGGCGTCGTAGCCAAAGTTCGTGCCGTTGGAGTCCCATTCCCGCACCGCCGCGGCATTGGCCAGCACAGCCTTTTCGACCGCACAGGCCCGGGACGAACCAAAGCAGATGCCCCCCCGGCTGCCCGCGGCTGGCTGGGTGCCGAGGGCTTCGGCTCGCAGCACGGTCGGGGCGTTGGCGCGGGCCTGTACCGCCGAGACGCCGCAGCCGACGCTGTCGAGATGGAACCGCTCAAGCAGGCCGCGGGTTGCCGGCCCGATCGGCTGGGGTTGATCGAGAAAGTCGCGGCAGTACTGGGCCAGCCCGAGGGCCTGATTGGTATCGGCAGGCAGAAGTCGGGTGGTATCGGTCAGAGATGGCGTGGCGGACATACGGTGGAGTTCGACAGCGATGGAAATGGGGATGGAGCGGTTCTCGGTTCTACCCGATTCGCCCCTGGGATAGACTCACGGCACGATGGAACCGCAGCAACTGGGGCCGTACCGCCTGACCAACCGCCTCGGCCGGGGTGGCATGGGGGCGGTCTATGAAGCGGTCGACGAGCAGACTGGCCAGCCGGTCGCCGTCAAGATTCTGGCCTCGCATCTGGCGGACGATGTCGGCCTGCGGCAGCGGTTCGAGGCAGAAATTGAAACCCTCAAACCGTTGCGGGCGGCGGGTATCGTCAAGCTGCTGGCCTACGGCGAGGACGAAGGCCAGCCGTACTTTGCCATGGAGCTTGTCCGGGGCAAAAGCCTGGAGCAGTTAGTCCGCGGCGGCCACCAGTTTAGCTGGCAAGAGACCGTCGCCTTGGCCAGCGACATCGTCCGATCGCTCAAGGTGGCCCACGACCATGGCATCATTCACCGCGATCTCAAGCCGGCCAACCTGCTGGTGGCCGACGATCCGGCGGCTGCGGGGGCGGCGGTCAAGCTGGCCGACTTCGGCATCGCCAAGCTCTTTGGAGCCAGTGGCCACACCGCCCACGGCAGCATTGTCGGCACCGCCGAGTTCATGGCCCCTGAGCAGGCTGCGGGGAAGCCCCTCGATGCCCGAGCGGACCTCTACGCCCTCGGCTTGGTGATGTTCACCATGCTCACCGGCAAGCCACCGTTTCGCGGCACCCAGTTAACCCAGATCATCAGCCGGCAGTTGCATGAAAAGCCGCCGCGGGTCGGCAGCCTCGTGGCAGGCCTGCCGGCTGAACTCGATCAGCTGATCGCGCAACTGCTCGAAAAAGATCCGGCCAAACGGCCAGCGAGTGCGCTTGCCGTCGGCCGACGATTGACCGCAATTGCCGACAGCAGTGCAGCCACGAACGCCCCTGGGACGGACCCGCCGCAAGCTGCCGGCCACGGCCAAACTGCAGCCGACGTTTCCGTTGTGGTGCGGCCGCAGGCCGATCCTGCTGCTCCCACCCATTTGCAGCGGAGTTCCCAGCCGACTGATCAGGTGCCACCGGCACCGCCGCCAGTTGCCGACACCGGTTCGGTCGATCTGCTGGCCGCCACCCGTGATGCCACGCGGGCAGCAGGTCAGGCAGCCGCAACGGACCGCCCCGAAGCAGCCGGTGACCTGCCAACTGAGCAGACGCAAGAGCTGCCAGCAGATGATACGGCGGCCACAACCAATTTACCTGCGGCCGATGCAGCAGCCGACGAGGCCGCAACCAACGCCACCCAGGACTTCACCGCTCCGGACCCAGAGCGTCCGCATTCACTGCCCCTCGACAAACGGCCGACCCGGCAGGCGACCGGTCGGAATCTGGCCGCCGCCGATGCGACGCACCGCGATTCGGCCGGTGGTGCGGCGGATACGGTCGTCGATCGCCGGTCGTTGACCCGCTTCGTAACGGTAGCCGAGATCGACCGGGTGAGCGACGAGCAGGCAGCCCGCAGTCGGGTGCGGCAGGCCCGGCTGCAACTCGCCGCCGTCCTGACGACGATCGGGCTGGCCGCCGCCGTCGCCTACCTGCTCCTCAAGCCGGCAACAGCTGATCAGCTTTACGCAGCAATTGCGGCCACCGCCGAGGCGGCAGACGGCGATCTTCGGGATGTCCGCTGGCAGATCGACCAGTTTCTCAAGCGGTTTCCCGCCGACCCCCGCCACGGCGAGGTGGCGGCTCTGGCCCAGACGATCAAGCTCGATGCGCTCGAAAAGCGGGCCCGCCGTCGCATTCTCGGCAACCGGGCCGTGCCTGCAATCGAACGTGACTACCGCTCGGCCATGGCCCGTGAGGCGGAAAGCCCCTCGGCAGCGGTGACGGCTCTTGAAGCCCTGCTCACGCTGCATCGGCAGCCCGAAGGATTGAGCGAGTCTGCGTCGCGTGACACTGAACCGAGTCTGTCGGCGGATGACCATGCCCTCTGGCTTGCCCTTGCCCGGCGGCAACTCGAGCGGCTGGCACCACTGGCAGCAAATGAACAAGCCGAAGATCGCCGGCGGGCTGAAAAAATCCTGGCCGAGGCCGACGCCCTCGCCGACAACGCCGCCACCGATCCCGACGCCGCCGCTCGCCGTCGCAGCCTCCTCGAAAGTCTGATCGCCACCTATGCTGACCGGCCCCACGCCGCCACCGCCGTCGCCGCCGCCCGGCAGCGGCTGCGCGGTGAATGAGGCAGTCTCCTTCCCTGAAAGCCCACGCCCGATGACAGCCAGACCCCGCAGCCATGCAGCCTTCGCCCGTGCCCAAAAGCTGATTCCCGGGGGCGTCAATTCGCCCGCCCGGGCCTTCGGCGCCGTCGGGGGTGAGCCGATCTTTTTCAAAAGTGGCCTCGGCCAACACCTGACCGACATCGACGGCCGCAGCTATCTCGACTACATCGGCTCATGGGGGCCGATGATCCTCGGCCACCGGCACCCGCGGGTGGTCGCGGCAATCGACGAGGCCTTGTCGCGGGGCACCAGCTACGGCGCGCCGACCGAAGCAGAAAGTGGCCTGGCCGAGCAGATCATCGACGCGGTGCCGAGTATCGAAAAGGTGCGAATGGTCAGCTCTGGCACCGAGGCTGCCATGAGCGGTGTTCGCCTCGCCCGCGGGGCGACCGGCCGGGAGCTGATCATCAAGTTTGCCGGCAACTACCACGGCCATGCCGACAGCCTGCTGGTGGCGGCTGGCTCAGCGGCAGCCACCCTCGGCGTGCCCAACTCACCGGGCGTCACCGCCGGCACCGCCAAAGACACCCTGGTGCTTGAATACAACGACCC
>CALAZQ010000226.1 GCA_937926325.1 uncultured Planctomycetaceae bacterium
CCGAGCATCCACGCCCCCTTCGAGACCGGTGGTGACCCGGCACAGCAGAAAAAGAATTTCACTGTACGGGATTTCTCGCTGCCGGCCGGCATGTCGCTTGAGCAGTTCCAGCGCCGGCAGGCGGTCCGCAATGCCGTCGAACAACGAATTCGCGGGCTTGAGGCCAGCCCGGTCCTGCTCGACACAATGGATGAGTTTCATACCAGAGCCTACTCACTGCTCACCTCGACCGATGCCCAGCGAGCCTTTTCGTTTGAGGGCGAAACCGACGAGACGTTCGAACTTTACGGCAGTGAGGTCACCGGCGATGTCAAAGGCCCTGATGGCCGGCTGCACCCCAAGGGTCTGGCTGAACGGCTCATCATCGCCCGTCGGCTGGTCGAAACTGGCGTGCGATTTGTGACCGTGCAATATGGCTCGTGGGATTGCCACGGTGACGTTCGCAAGGCCTGCCTCGACCAGATGCGGCCGTTTGATTATGCGGTGGCTGGGCTGATCTCAGACCTTGACCGCCGCGGACTGCTCGACTCGACCCTCGTCTGGGTGACGAGTGAGTTTGGTCGCACGCCGAAGGTGAACAAGGAGAGTGGTCGCGATCACTGGGCCCGCAACTATTCGATGCTGCTGGCAGGCGGTGGCTTCCAGCAGGGACTGATTTATGGTGCCAGTGACTCAACTGGTGGTGAACCGGCCCGCGACGCGGTCACGCTCGAGAACCTGATGGCAACGATCTATTACCAAATGGGTATCGACGCCAATAAAGAGTTGCTGGCCTTCGGCACCCGGCCGATTGAAATCATTCGTGAAGCCAAGGTCGTCACCCAGTTGCTCGGCTGATTCGCTCGGCACTGCTGTCGTCCGCCCCTCCCCCTTTGGAGCTCCACGAGTATGCGGATTTCTGTTCCTGCTGCTCTCTGCATGATGCCCCTACTTGCCGGCCTGGTCGGGTCGGCAGCGGCCGACCCGTGGATCGCCGGCGTGAAACCACGGCTGATCGGACGCGGCGGTACGGCCGAGATTGTCATCGACCGATGGGGGCATGAGGCTCAGGGCCTGGTCTTTTACCCGCCTGTGATCGGCAGCCCCAAGGCAGGTCAGTCTTCCACAGCTGGCATTCGCTGTGTCGGCACCCAGTTCGACGAGAGCAAGAAAAAGCTGACCTGCCAGCTTGAGGTGGCTGCTGACTGTCAGCCGGGTGAGCATCCCTTTCGCGTGCTGACCGATGCCGGCATCTCCACGATGGGAACGGTTCTCGTCTCACCATTCCCAGTTGTTGATGAAGCTGAGGCGAAGGCCAACTCAAACGACACGCCGGAGACAGCACTCGTTGTTGAGCCGAACGTCACCATCCGGGGCACGCTCTCCAACAGCGCCGCCGATGATATCGACTGCTTTCGGGTGGTGGGGAAGGCCGGCCAACGGCTGTCAGTCGAGGTTGAGATGGTCAGCATGGGTGACGACCTGCGGTGGAACCCCGTTCCGGAGGGCTATGACTCGGTCGTCGCCATCCTCGATGCGAACGGCGACAAGATCGCGGGGAATGATGACTCGCCGCTGAACCGTCAGGACCCATTGGTGGCAGTTAAAGTGCCTGCCGACGGCGAGTACACCGTGGTCCTGCGACGGGCGATGTTCGTGCCGCAGACCCGGGAATATGCAATTCACATAGGCAGCTTTGCCCGGCCGCTGGCTGCCTTTCCAACTGGCGGGCCGGCTGGCAGCAAGCTCGAGGTTGAGTTGCTCGGTGATCCTCTGGGCACGATGCAATCGTCGGTCACGGTGCCGCAGACTGTCGGAACCTTTCCGCTGTTCGGCGAGGCCCCCTCCCCGCTTGTCCTCCGGTCGTGCCCGTTTCCCAACCTGCTGGAAGCGGCCGATGCGGATGAGACCAGGGTGTCGACGCTTCCAGTTGCCGTGAACGGCATCCTCGCCAAGCCGGATGAGACTGACCGGTATCGGCTGACGGTGGAAAAGGACGCGTCGCTACAGGTGCGGGTTTGGGCTTCGGCCCTCGGCAGCCCGGTCGATCCGCGGATTCGCATCCGGCCCATCGATGCGGCGGGCGAGCCGGGTGGCATTGAGTTGGAGGCCGATGACGCGAGCTACCAAGACCGCGACATTTTCGGCGGGCATGGTGATTTTCCCGATACGTTCGACCCCTCAGTCATCTGGAAGCCAAAGCAAAGTGGTGATTACCTGCTTGAAATCAGCGATCCCCGGGGCACCGGTGGCCCGACCCACGTTTATCGTGTCGAGATTGGTCCGCCTGCCAACACCCTGCATGTCGGGCTCTCGTGGGAGGACTACAAACCCGAGCGGCCTCGGAAGACCTCGCTTTCGATTCCCCAGGGCGGCCGCTGGACGGTGAACCTTTCGCTCTATCCCGGTCAAGGCAGCCGCATCAGTGGCCCGCTCGACCTGGCGGTCTCCGGTCTCCCACCGGGTCTCCAGGCTCTGAGCACACAGTTGCCATCTTTTCAGAAAACCTGGCCCCTCACCTTCATTGCCGAACCGGATGCCCCGATCGCCGCCTCGCTCATCCAAATCGAAGCCAAACCGACCGACGCGGAGACACCACTGACAACGATCAATCAGCAGAACCTGCAGCGGGTGTCGTACTCGCACTACCCCTGGCGAAATATCCGAGTGGACCGGTTCGCGGCAGCCGTCAGTCGGCCGGCTGGATTTGCGGTCGCCCTCGAAATGCCCAAGCAGCCGCTGATGCGGGGAGCCGCTCTCACAATTCCCGTCCTGATCGAGCGTCAGCCTGGGTTTGATCAGCCGCTTGAAGTGCAGTGTGAACTGGCACCTCCCGGGGTCGGCACTCCGGCCGCGACAATCATCCCTTCGGGCGAGAGCCGTGCCAGCCTGACCCTGACCGCGACCGCCGGCACCAGGCTTGGCTCAGGACCGCTTTACGTGATGGTTACCACTGTCGAGCCAAGCGGCAAAATGGGGGGTGATAACGTCAGCGGCGCAGAGCGGGTGAGGGTCTCTTCCAAAGTGGTGAACCTCACCGTGGCCGACCCGTTCGTCGCGCTCTCAAGTGAGCCGCAGAGCGTTCGTCGGGGTGAACGGTTGGCCTACCAGTGGCGGGTGAAACAACTCCAGCCCTTCTCGGGGACCGCCCGCCTTAGCATGCTCGGCCTGCCGGTGGGCGTGACCGCGGTCGG
>CALAZQ010000227.1 GCA_937926325.1 uncultured Planctomycetaceae bacterium
GCCGCCAGCACCGCCGCCAGCACCGCCGCCAGCACCGCCGCCAGCACCGCCGCCACCTACCTGCGCGCGTGCCGTGATGGACGATATCGTTGCGACGATACACACCGCGACAAAAACAAAACGACACGTAGCCATGACGTGTTGGAGCAATTGTTTGCGGATAAACGCCATGAAACTTCCCTCACTCGGATGGGAGCGGCTTGCGGTTCGTCCTCACCACCATTCGCACCATTCGCCCACGTGGGCCAGAAGGATTCGGCAGCGAGTCTCAAGTGGAGAGTAGTTCGCGGAAAAACCGGGGGCAATGCGAACTTTCTCGGCAAAAACGCCATTCGCGGGAGGGGGGCGTCCTTACGCCGACTGAAAATTGTTCCTCCGGCCACGGCTCTGCCGCTCTTCGCGACGGCCGTTGGAAATGGCAGCCTGCACCCGCACGGCACCGCTGCCAAGCAGCTGTTCGAGGTCAGCCAGCAGCCCGGCTGACCAACTCACCCGGTAGCCGTCAACCTCAAGCAGGGCCCGTCGGCCATCGGTCAGCTCAATGATCATCCGGATCGGTGTCGGGCCCGCATGTCGCGCGAGAAGCTCCTTGAGTCTGTCGAGTGTGGCGGTGTCATGGGCTGACTCGAGGATCTTGAGGTGTACCGACCGGACCGGGCGGTTCCAGACCTCGGCAATCGGCACAATCTCGTTGATGATCAGATTGGTCTCCTCGCTGCCGGCCCGTCGATCGACGGTACCGGCCACCACCACCACGGCGTCGGGCACCAACTGCTCACCCAACCGGGCATATTCCTCCGGCCAACAGATGCTGCGGACCAGGCCGTCCATGTCCTCGAGGTCGAACATGCCGTAGCGGGTGAAGGTCGACCCCGGCCGCGGCTGCTTCGTATTGGACAGCTTGAGGGCCCCGACCAGCCCGCCCATCACAACGTCACTGCGGGGCTCGGCATTGCCCACCTCGGCTGAGCCGTGGGTGCAGACAGCTTGGAGGATCGTCCGGTACTCGGCCAGCGGATGACTGTGGACGTAATAGCCGAGCACCTCCTTTTCGAAGGACCGCATCTCCATGTCGGTCAGCGGCGGCGCGTCGGGGAGCGTGGCGACCGGCTCCTCGGCCGCCGGCTCGGCCTCTTCGAAGGCGGCAAAGAGATTCTTCTGGCCACTCTTGCGGTCAGCCAGTCGGGCGGCACCGGCGGCAACCGCCCGCTCGATGCCGGCGAACAGTGCGCCCCGGTGGCCGTCGGCGGGCAGCAGGCTGTCGAGGGCACCCGCTTTGGTCAGGTTTTCAAGGGCCGTTTTATTGACTACTGCTCCATCGACCCGGCCACAGAGATCGAAGAGGTCGCGGAAGGCACCATTGGCAGCCCGCTCGGCCACAACCGCTTCGGCCGCCTGCCGGCCGCAGCCCTTGATGGCCGACAGGCCGAACAGAATGGTGCCCTCATGGGCGATGAATTCGACATCCGAACGGTTGACGTCGGGGGGGGCCACGCTGATGCCCATCCGGCGGCAATCCTCGATATGCTCGACGACAGCGTCCTTTTTCTTGAAGTTGCGGCCGGGAATGTCGCCCGAGAGCAGAGCCGCCATGAATTCAGTCGGGTAGTGGGTCTTCAGATAGGCCGTTTGCCACGCCAGCAGCGCGTAGGCCGTGGAGTGGCTCTTGTTGAAGCCGTAGCCGGCGAACTTTTCGATCAGCCCGAAGAGGTCAGCCGCCTCAGACTTGCCGAGCCCCTTGGCCTTCGCCCCTTCGATGAACTGCTCGCGGAAGGCGGCAATCGTCTCGTGCTTTTTTTTGCTGATCGCTTTGATGCAGGTGTAGGCCTTTGACAACTCGATGCCCCCGAGCCGCTCGAGGATCCGCATGACCTGCTCCTGGTAGACCATCACGCCATGGGTCTCTTCCAGCACCTCCTTCATCACCGGGTGGGGATATTCGGCCTGCTGCCGGCCATGCTTGACGGCGACATAGTCATCGACCATGCCACCCTCCAGCGGCCCGGGCCGGTAGAGGGCGTTGACGGCGACGATGTCGAGAAAGTGGTCGGGCTTCATCCGCTGGAGCAGGTCACGGATGCCGCCACTTTCCAGCTGGAAGATGCCCTTGGTCTCACCGCGGCAGAGCAGGGCGAAGGTCGCCTGGTCGTCGAGCGGGAAGGCGAGCGGGTCGAGCTTCTTGCCACGGGTCCGCTCGATGATCTCGAGCGTCTTGGAGACGATGGTCAGATAGCGAAGGCCGAGGAAGTCCATCTTCATCAGGCCGGCCCGCTCGACGTCATTCATCGACCACTGGGTGATGACCTCCTCCTTGCCGGTGACCCGCTGCAGCGGCACGTACTCTTCCAGCGGACGATCGGCGATCACCACGGCGGCGGCGTGCGTGCCGACATTTCGGGCCAGGCCTTCAATCCGTCCGGCCAAATCGACAACTTCGCGAACCTGCGGGTCGGCCTCACAGGCTTCGGCCAACTGGCTGCCGGGAGCGGTCGCCTCAGCCAGCGAGATGCCGAGCTGGTCGGGCACCAGCGAGACAATCTTGTCTACCTGAGGAATCGCGACGCCAAGGGCCCGGCCGACGTCTCGGATGGCTGCCCGGGCAGCCAGCGTGCCGAAGGTGCCGATCTGGGCGACGTTGGCTTCACCATACTTTTGCTTGACATAGTCGATGACCTCGCCCCGCCGCTCCTTGCAGAAGTCGATGTCGATATCGGGTGCCTCCAGCCGACTGACGTCGAGAAACCGTTCAAACAGCAGGTCGTACTCCAGTGGACAGACATGTGACAGATGGAGCGCGTAGGCAACGAGTGCCCCAACACCACTGCCTCGGGCAGAAGCCGGAATGTCCCGATCGCGGGCATGCCGGACAAAATCCCAGACGATCAAAAAGTAGCTGGCGAATCCGAGCGTGTTGATCACGCCGAGTTCCCGGTCGAGCCGTTCCAGCACGTCGGGATGCAGTTCGCCCCCGGGCTGATCCGCCCACCGCTTTGGCAGGGCGGCATAGCGTTCCCGCAGACCCTCCAAGCAGAGCCGCTCGAGTTCCTCCGAGGCGGTGCGGCCGGCCGGCAGGTCGAAGCCGGGAAAGTGCCGCTTGCCCAGTTCCAGCTCAATCGCCACCGAGTCGGCGATCTGCTGGCTGCGGCCGACGGCATCGGCCACCCAGTCACGATCGTGGCCCGCAAAGGACTCGTACATCTCAGCCGGGCTCTTGAGATAGAACTCGGTCGAATCCATCCGCATCCGGGAAGCATCGTTGCGGTACCTGCCCGTGTTCACGCACAGGAGAATGTCCTGGGCCTCGGCGTCCTCGCGATTGACGTAGTGACAGTCGCAGGTGGCCACCGGGGGAATGCCGAGTTCCCGGGAGATCTCGATCGCGGCATCGGTCACCTGCCGCTGCAGATCGAGGCCATTGTCCTGCACCTCGATGAAATAGCGATCACCGAAGACCTGCTGAAACCAGCCCGCGATCTGCCGCCCCTGTTCGAGCGACTCCCGCTGTTGCCGAGATGAGCCGATCAACGCCCGGCTGAACTCGCTGGAAAGACAGCCAGACAGGCAGATGAGGCCGTCGGCGTGGGCGGCGAGAATCTCCTTGTCGATGCGGGGCTTGAAGTAGAAGCCTTCCAACGAAGCCCTTGTCGCCAGCCGGAGCAGGTTGGCGAAGCCCTCACGGTCGCGGGCCAGCAGGGTGAGGTGATAGCTCGCCTCTTTTTGGCTGCCCCCGTCTTTCTGAAACCGGCTGCCCGGGGCAATGTAGGCCTCATAGCCGATGATCGGATTGAGCCCAGCCTGCTTGGCCTTGCTGTAGAACTCGATCGCACCGTGAAGATTGCCATGATCGGTGATCGCCAGGGCCGTCATGCCGAGTTCAGCGGCCCGCCCGACGAGCCGGTCGATCGAACTGGCCCCATCGAGCAGGCTGTAGTGGCTGTGGCAGTGGAGGTGTGCGAACGGTCGGGCGGTGGTCACTTCCATCGGCGGGCTCGTCCCTGGGCAACGCGGGTGGATGAAACAGGCCGCGGCATCTGCCGCCGGCGTTGGTTCAATCGGGGGGAGGCTCGGCAATCTGCCTCAAGAGTTCGGCCAGCCGGGCCTGTAGATCGAGCAGGCCCTGCCAGGGAGCAAAGTCGATTTCGACTTTCTCATGGCCGGGCCGCATCACCGCCCCGTCGGCCGTCTCGCGGAGCACCGCCTGCACATAGTCAAGCAGCTCGCTCAGTTCGGCCGACTGGGCCGGGCTGAGATGCTCAGGCAGCGGGGGCGGGCCGCCCGGCAGCAAAGGCAGCCGCGCCTCGCCGAGATCCTCAATGACATCAGAGTGGTGATCGGCCGCTCGCTCGAGCCGCCGCTGCATCGCCTTGGCTCGCTCCGCTCCATTCCCGGAGTCTTTGCCGGCGATCTCAGCGATCCGGCGGTCGATATCGCTGTGGGAGCCGACCAGCAGAACCGACCGGCCCACCGCGATCATGTCGCCATCGCGAAGGATACGGACATGAATCTCCTCACCGTTGACCTTCGTCCCATTGGTGCTGTCGAGATCGGTGAGCACGATCTTCTGATTATCGGCCTGGAGTTTGAGGTGATAGCGGCTGATTCGCTCGTCATTGAGCTGGATCGTGTTGCCCTCTTCTCGGCCTATGGTGACCGGTGTCGGAACTTCGCTGTAGACCTTACCCCGATCGGCACCGTGCAGCACGCGAAGAGTGACGCTGGGCATGGCGGCAGCAAGCGAGAAGTGGAAACAACCGAGTCGAGGCAGCTATCGTTGCCCACCGGCGGTGGTTGGTCAATCCGCAGCCGGCGGGCGGCGGAAACGGGCAGCCCCAAGCAGCCCAAAGATGACCTGACGGTTCCCGCTGCGCCGCATGGGGGGGATCCATCTCGAGGCTCAGGGTTGGTAGACTTGTAGTCGATGCGTCCGTAGCTCAATTGGATAGAGCATCGGTCTTCGGAACCGAGGGTTGGGGGTTCGAGTCCCTCCGGGCGTACTCTGTTTCCGAC
>CALAZQ010000228.1 GCA_937926325.1 uncultured Planctomycetaceae bacterium
AGCATCCGCCCCAGCCTGGTGTTGATCGACGACCCGCAGACCGACGAGTCGGCGGCCAGCCCTTCCCAGTGTGCTACCCGCGAGAAGATTCTGAGCGGGGCGATCCTGGGCCTCGGCGGGCCGGGGGCCAAGATCGCTGGGCTGTGCACGATCACGGTGATTCGCACCGACGACCTGGCCGACCGGCTGCTGGACCGGACCCGCCACCCGGCCTGGCAGGGCGAGCGGTCGCAGCTGGTCTACGACTGGCCGGCGGCCGAAGACCTGTGGCTGGAATACGGCGAACTGCGGCGGGCCGGCCAGCGGAGCGGGGCCGGGCCGGCCGAGGCCGACGAGTTCTACGCGGCCCGGCGGGCCGAGATGGACGCCGGCAGCCGGGTCGCCTGGCCCGAACGCAAGAACGACGACGAGCTGTCGGCCATCCAGCACGCCTGGAACCTGCGGATCGATCGGGGCGATGCGGCTTTTTTCGCCGAGTATCAAAACCAGCCGCTGTCAGAACACGTCGACAGCGACAAACTTGACAAACGTCAACTGGCGGCCCGGGTCTCAACGGTGCCCCGCCAGCAGGTGCCGGCCAACCATCACCAGCTGACGGCGTTTGTCGACGTGCAGGACCGGGTGCTGTTCTGGCTGGTGGCCAGCTGGTCGGAGTCGTTCGGCGGGCACGTCGTCGGCTATGGCGTCTACCCGGACCAGGGCGTGACGTTTTTTGACGCTGGCAGTGCCAAGCGAACGCTGGCGGCCGCCGCCGGCGGGGCTGGCTTCGAGGCGGCCCTGGCCGCCGGCCTCGACCACGTCGCCCAGATGCTGCTGGCCAAGGACTGGCAGCGGGAAGACGGCACCGCCATGCGAATCAGCCAGATGATGATCGACGCCAACTGGGGCAAGAGTACCCAGACGGTGCGGACCTTTGCCCGCCGGTCGTCGTTTGCCGGCCTGATCCTGCCGAGCCACGGCCGCGGCGTCGGGGCGTCCAGCCCGGCGCTTTGCGATCGCCACAAGGCCCGCGGCGACCGGTTGGGCCTCAACTGGCGGATCAACCAGATTCAGGGCCAGCGAAGCGTCACCTACGATACGAACTACTGGAAATCGTTTTGCGCCAGCCGGCTGCGGCTGCCGACGGGTGACCCTGAAGCGATCGTGTTTTGTGCCGGCGACCACGACCTGTTGTTTGATCATTTCACGAACGAATACCCGGTGCGGACTGAGGCACGCGGCCGGGTGGTCGATGAGTGGAAGCTGTCGGGCAACCGGTTTGAAAACCATTGGTGGGACTGCCTGGTGGGTGCCGCGGTGGCCGCCTCGATCCGCGGCGTGAACCCGACCGGCACCGACACCGGCCACCGCGCCCGCAAAAAGGTGGCGATCCCAGCCGGCCCCGACGGCCGCCGCCGCATTCAGACGACAAGGCTGGAAACGTGATCACGATCACCACCGTCGACGGGCTGGCGGTTGGCGATTGCCTGGCGATCGTCCAGCGGCTGACCAAGCCGGCCAGCGAGTTTCAGATTGAAGTCGCCGCCCGCCGGGACGGCCGGATTTCGTCGGCCACGCCGATTGCCCTGTGGCACGATCGGGGCACGCTGCTGGCCTGGGCGTGCAGCCACGATTGGCGGGACTACCAGACGCTGGAGATGTTCACCGATGCCCGGCACCGCGGCCGGGGCATAGCCTTGGCGCTATCGGCCACGCTGTTGGCCGGCGGGGTGCTGGACCAGCGCCGCCCGCTGGCGGTGTTCGCACCGTCGACCGCCGCGATCGCCCGCCGGCTGGGGTTTGCCGTTGAGCGGTTCGAGCACGATTGGCGGCCTGCCCAGTAGCCAGACCCCCTGCGGCCCTGGCCGGCTGATTGCGTAGCGTCAGGCCATGAGCGACGCAATCGAACAGGCCCTGGAATCGGCGGCCACCAACCCGGCCCGGGTGCGGACTGACGCCGGCGAGGTCCAGGCCCAGGACATCACCCAGATCATCGAGGCTGCCCGCTACCTGGCGGGCAAGTCAGCGGTGACCGCCTCGACGACCAACACCCGCCGCGGCCTGCGGTTCAATCAGATCGTGCCCGGGGGGTTCGACGCCAGCTGATGGCCTTCACCGACCTGTTTCGCCGACGCCGCCAGCCGCAGCCGAGTGATCGGCCGCTGGCCCGGGCGCGGTTTGAGGCGGCCGAGCGGGGCGACGACTACAAGCACTGGGCGGGTGCCGACGCCTTCAGCGCCGACAAGGCCCTGTCGCCGGAAAAGCGGCGGGTCATGCGGAACCGGGCCAGGTTCGAGCGGGCCAACAACAGCTACCTGGCCGGCATCTCGGCCACGCTGGCCTACGACCTGGTCGGCACCGGCCCGCGGCTGCAACTGGACATCGGGGCCAGCGAGGCGGCCCGGGAAGTCGAAGAGGCGTTTTACGACTGGGGCACGCTCGTCGACCTGCCGGCCAAGCTGCGGACGATGCGCGAGGCCCTGGTGACCGACGGCGAAGCGTTCGCCCTGATGATCAACAACCCGCGGCTGCCCGGCGTCCAACTCGACCTGCGGCTGCTGGAGGCCGAGATGGTCGCCACGCCGACCGAGTTGATGCGGCAGACGATCGACGCCGAGGGCAACACGGTCGACGGGCTGGAGTTCGACGACGTCGGCAACGTGATCGCCTACCAGGTGTTGAACTTCCACCCCGGCAGCAACTACCGGGTGAACAACCTTCAGTTCCAGCGGGTGCCCGCAAATCAGATGGTGCACTGGCTGCGGGTCCAGCGGCCCGGGCAAAACCGCGGGATGCCCGAGGTGGCCCCGGCCCTGCGGTTGTTCGGCCAGCTGCGGCGCTACACCGAAGCGGTGATCGCCGCGGCCGAGACCGCCGCCGACTTTGCGGCGTTCATTCACTCGAACAGCCCGGCCGCCGAGGTCGACGAGGTCGACGCCTTCGCCGAGCTGGAGATTCGCAAGCGAACCTTGACCACGTTGCCTGAAGGCTGGAACATCTCGCAGCTGCGGGCCGAGCAGCCGACCAGCACATACGCCGATTTCAAAAAAGAGATTCTCAACGAAATCGCCCGCTGCTTGCAGCTGCCCTACAACGTCGCGGCCCTGGATTCGTCGAGCTACAACTACGCCAGCGGCCGGATGGACCACCAGGTCTACGGCATGAATCTGCGGGTGGATCGCGACCACCTGGAACGGATCATGCTTGACCGGGTGCTGGCCGCCTGGGTCAACGAGGCCAGCCTGGCCGGCGTGATCCCGCCCGGGCTGCCGCCTTTTTCTGAGTGGAACTGGGCCTGGGGCTGGGACGGCAAAGAACACGTCGACCCGGCCAAGGAGGCCGCCGCCGCCCAGACCCGGCTGGCAACGCACACGACCACGCTGGCGGCCGAATACGCCCGCCAGGGCAAGCGGTGGGACGAGCAGCTGCGGCAGATCGCCGCCGAACGGGCGCTGATGGCCGAACTGGGGATCACGGCGGCCGGGGCCGCCCCGCAGCCGGTCGAACCTGACGGCGACGAGGTGCCCGCGTGAAACCGATCACCGACTGGGGCGACTACGACGACGACGAAGACCTGGACATCGGAGTGATTTTCGCATGAGCACGATCAAGCTGGCCACCGACGTCACGTTTTTGCAGGCCGCCGACGGCGAGGCCGAGGCCGGCCCGCGGCGGTTTTCGATCCGGGCCTACACCGGGGCACCGATCCGCCAGGCGTGGTCGCGGGAGCCGGTGATCATCGACATGGCCGGGATGACGCTGCCTGAGACCGTGCCGATCGTGATGGGCCACGACTACGAACTGGGCAGCATCCTGGGCCAGGGCCGGCCGACGATCCAGGGCGGCGAGCTGGTCGTCGAGGGCGAGATTCTGGCCGACAGCGAGACCGCCCGCCAGGTGCTGGCCCTCGCCGAAAAGGGATACAGCTGGCAGGCCAGCGTCGGGGCCGACGTGGTCCGCCACCTGCGATTCGGGGCCGACCAGGCCACCACCGTCAACGGCGAGACCGTCACCGGTCCTGTCCGAGTTGTTCGCGCCTCCACGCTGCGGGAGACGTCTTTTGTCACGTTGGGGGCCGATCGCAGCACGGCCGTTTCCATCGCCGCAGATGCGGCAGAGGAGATTCCCATGGCGGACGACGCCAACACCAAGCCCGCGGACGAGGTCACCGAGACCCCGGCCGTGGCGGCCACGGCGGAGGTCGCCGTGGAGCCTGAGAACACCCCCACCCCCGAGGTCACGGCCGACACCAGCGAGCTGCTGGCCAAGCTGACCAGCCTCACTGACAAGGTCACCGACATGGAAAACCTGATCAAGGCCCGCGACGAGCGGCCGGCCGCGCCGGCTGTCCACGTTCGGGACAACGCGCCCCCGACCGCCGATGTGGTGCAGGCCTCGTTCGCCCTCCAGGGCAGCCTGCCCAACGTCGAGAAGCACTACAGCGAGCAGACGCTGGAGGCGGCCCACAAGGCCCGCCATTCCACCAGCCTCGGCGACGTGCTGATCCAGGCCGCCGTGGCCAACGGCTACGACGGCCCCGCCAAGGTCACGACGTCCACGCTGCGGCCGATCCTGGCTGCCGCCTGGGCGACGCACGACATCAGCGGCATCCTGTCGGCGACGGTCAACAAGTTCCTGCTGGCCGGCTTCGACGCCGTCGAATCCGCCTGGCGGAACATCTCGGCGGTGCGTTCGGTCAACGACTTTAAGGCGGTGAGCCAGTACCGGCTCAACGGCGGGTTCACGTTCGAGCAGGTCGCCAACGGCGGCGAACTGAAGAGCGCCTCGGCCTCCGACGAGTCGCGGACGATCAGCGCGGACACCTACGGGATCATGACCAGCGTGACCCGTACCGACCTGATCAACGACGACCTGGGAGCCTTGACCGCTGTTCCGCAGCGGATCGGGCGGGGCGGTGCCCTGAAGCTGAACGACGTGTTCTGGGCCAGCTACCTTGATGATTCGGCCTTCTTCACGACGGCCAAGGGCAACAAGGCGACCGGCGCGACGGCCTTGAGCCTCGCCGGTCTCAAGCAGGCCTTGGCCCTCTACCGGAAGCTGACCGACCGCGACGGCAAGCCGATGGCCACCCAGCCTTCGGTCCTGCTGGTGCCGGTTGATCTGGAAATCACGGCCGCTGAGCTGATGAACAGCGTCCAGATTTCCAGCGGTGCCACGGCTGGCCAGCCCAGCACGAACGTGTTCGCCGGTCGTTACCAGGTGGTCAGTTCGACCTACCTGACCAACACGACCGACTACTACCTGCTGGCGTCGCCGGCCGACCTGCCGGTGATGGAGGTGGCCTTCCTCAATGGCGTTCAGTCGCCGATCGTGGAGACGGCCGAGGCCGACTTCAACGTGCTGGGCGTCCAGATGCGTGGCTACTTCGACTTTGGCGTGGCCAAGGCCGAAGACCTCGCCGGCGTCAAGATGGACGTCTGACCTGTAGCGTGATTCAGGCCCGGCCGGCGGCAGCCCCGCCGGCCGGGCATTACCAACCGACCGTTTCCTGTTTTCAAAAGGTTTTCAACCATGGCATCTACGGTTCAGAAGGGCGGCTACATCGACTACGTCGCCCCGTCGGCGGTCGCCGTCGGCGACGTGGTCGTGATCGGTTCGCTCGTTGGCGTGGCCCCCCGGCCGATCGCCAGCGGCGACACGGGCGCGGTGGCTGTCGAGGGCGTTTACAGCCTGACCAAGCCCAGCAGCGGCAGCGAGAGCGAGACGATTACGGCCGGCGCGGCCGTCTACTGGTACGCGGCCAGCGGCGTTGCCAACGCCGCCAACGCAACCGGCGTCCTGGCCGGCTATGCGGTGGCCGAGGCCGTGACCGGCAGCGCCACCGTCGACGTCAAGCTCGACCGCTGATTGTTCCCGCGGCCCCCGGCCGGCGCGCACGCCCAAGGCTGCGCCGCCGGGGCGTCGCGGGGGTGGAGGTGATTCATGCCCGATATGCTCGCTGCCGGTGCCGCCTGGATGACCGGGCAGCTGCAAGCTGCCGCCGGCACCACGGTGACCTACCGGCGGGGCACCGACACGGCAGACGTCACCGCCACCATCGGGAGAAGCGAGTTCGAGGCCCAGGACCAGAACGGTGTGATTGAGCGGTGGGAATCCCGGGACTACCTGGTGCCTGCCGCCGATCTGCCGTTCGGTGAGCCTGAGCGCGGCGACGTGATCGTGGAGACCAGCGGCACGATTGAACTGGAATACGAAGTGGCCAGCCCCCGCGGGGTGCCGGTGTTCCGGTACGGCGATGCGTTCCGGTCGATCGTGCGAATCCATACCAAGCAGACCGCCGGTGCAATCGGCTACCTGCTGACTGAAAGCGGCGACACCCTGACCACCGAGGCGGGCACGGCACTGGTGCACTGATGGCAAACAAGAAAATCAGCCAACTGACCTCGGCCGGCACGCTCAACGATGCCGACGTGCTGCCGATCGTCAACGGCGGGGCCACCCGCAAACTGGCGTTGTCGACCCTCACCGACTACATCGGCCCGGCCACCGGCCCGACCGGAGCGGACGGGGCCGGCGAGGCCTACCAGGGGCCGACCGCACCGGCAGAGGCTTCGGCCGGGGCCACCTGGCTTTCGACGAGCGACGGCAAGTATTTCGTTCGCTACGACGGCTTTTGGGTTGAGGTGGCCTGATGCCGTTTTATCAGCTGCCGAGTGGTGCCAGCCCGGTCTTGTCGGGCACGGCCGCCCCGACCGCGGGCGTCGGGATCAACGGCGATCTGTTTCTGGACACGTCCAACAAGTTTTTGTACGGCCCGAAGGCTGCCGGGGCCTGGCCTACTGGGATCGATCTGAGCAACGGGCCAACCGGGGCCACGGGCGTCACAGGCCCGACTGGCCCGACCGGCACCACCGGCCCGACGGGCGGGATCGCTTTCAGCGTCGGCCCGACCGCACCGACCGCCCCAAACCTCACGGTGGCCGGGGCTGTCTGGCTGGACGAAGAGACCGGCCGGTATTTCGTGCGGTACGAATCGCAGTTCATCGAGATCGGCGTGCAGGGCGAGCAAGGCCCGACGGGTGCTACCGGCAGCCTGGGGCCGACCGGGCCGACCGGCGTGACGGGCAGCACCGGGCCGCAATCGACCGTCACCGGCCCGACAGGCGTGACTGGCCC
>CALAZQ010000229.1 GCA_937926325.1 uncultured Planctomycetaceae bacterium
CCGTAAGACCAGCAAGATTATCCCTACGGGGCTGCGTAGCCGCAGTGAAGCGACTAGACCGCAAACCCTCGGCGGTGGATCGAATAGCAGCGACCAAGTCCTCAAATCGCACTGTTTTGAAAATATAACCGGCGGCGCCGGCTCGTAGAGCGGCAGCCCTCGTCTCTGGATCGCCCGCCGAACTGAGGGCAAGTAGCCGGGCTTTCCGATCGATTGCCTGCACCTTCTGAATCACCTCGATACCACTTATCCCGGGCAAGGCGATATCAACGAGGGTCACATCTGGTCGCTTCTCTCTCCACAAACCGATGGCAGACTCACCATCACTAGCCTCAGCGACCACTGAAAATCCATCGACTCTTTTCAATAATGCGATAACACCCGACCGAAAAAGTGGATGATCATCAACGAGCATCATCGATATCGTTCTCTCTGGCATATCCCCTTCCTTAGCCCACCGGTTCCTGCTCATCGGTCATCACGGTGGCACAAACCTTCGTTCCACGACCAGGGGAAGCTTCGATTTCCAATCGGCCACCAATCTGCTCGATCCGCTCACGCATCCCGATTAAACCGTAATGACCCTCAAGGCAAGCCACATCACTTTTTTCGAAGCCCACACCATCGTCTACGACCACCAACGTGATGATGCCTTTGTTATGCTTGATCGACACGTCGATCTGGCTGGCTGCCGCATGGCGGATCGCGTTCCCAATGCCTTCCCGCGCGATTCGCAGAATTGCGTGCTGGATGCGCGGTGCGACAAAGATGCCCCCCAGTTGCCGCCGGCATCTGATTGGCACATCGGTCATCGCCTGTAAATATTCAATTTGAGAAACCATAGCAGCAGAAAGGTTTCCACTTATACGAATAGGATCACGGAGATCCCATAGGAAATCGTGCGCCTCCGCCTGAATTTGGGCAAGGTGCCTCCGCACGCCTTGAAGAAATCCTCGTGGCTGTTCAGCCTCCTGAAGAGAAACCTCTGCATCAATTTTCATCATCAGACAGGCAAGATCTTGCTCCATGGTGTCGTGCAATTCGCGCGCAACTCGCAACCGCTCATCCAAAAGTGTCTGGGACCGCACATACCCGCTGATCTTTGCTGCCTGCTTTGTGACGCGAGCACTAAGGGCGGTGTTCCAGATGATCCCCCCAATCAAGACCGCTGCTGTGGCGGCGAGCAAAGCGGTAAGCCGGCTTGGTGTCCACCACGGTGGTCTCGAAATGATCACAAGATCACTCGCATCACTGATCAACACCTGGAGAAATGACTCGCCGCCTGCCACCAGTGGATTGACATGCCTCGTAGCCGGGTGTTCCGGAGGCATCGTTACACCTGTAATTTCAACCGTGCTTTCACGCTGCAAGCCCCGCAATGACAGAAAGACAGCACGACTCATGGAGACCGTCGTCAAACAGCCATCGGTATCAAGCAGCAAAGTGCCACCGGCCTGCGTTTGTTGAAGGTCATAAACACGGCCGGTAAACCGGATGCGGACTGCAAAAAAGTCTGACGGAACGGCCCGTCCACGCTGCAAGACACTGCTGGAGTTTACTCTTACGATGTCGGCAGGGGATATCGCCGTCGGCTCTATTTCGCCGGGATGATCGATCAATCGAATCGAGTTTCCGTCGATGCCGGTGATAGATCTCCGGTGATTCAGTGTGCCGACAACCTCCACCCGATCCCCAGGACGGAAGCCATGGCTTTTACTTGAGTCAACGATAACGCCCCGAAGACCTTTTTGAATATAGATTGACTCATCTTGGGCAAGAAGCGTGATGACTCCCCGCGTTCGCACCCGCTCGTTCTGATTTCGCAGGCCTCGAAAACTGTCAATCCGATCAAGCGGTACAAGCAGTGGCGAGCTATCAATTTCTGGGGTGGGTGTGATCAACGCTACATCGGCCGGACCATTCACCGTCACACCGGGTGTGACAAGTTCACCCCGAGTATTGAAAAGTCCAGTCGCGATTCCAGAAACATCGAGCGTTTGCCCGATATACTCGTCGGGGGCATTGGGTAACGACCGTTTGGGAACACGAATAAAGTACTTGCCCTCATTTGTTGTCGCTAGCAGATCCCATAGACCATCGACTTCCCGCCACCGCTCCACGACCCCAGTGACACGAATTCGATCGCAGTCATACTCGCCACGAAAAAACCGGACGGGGTCGGCTTGTGGAGGTGGCGGCAGTTTCTCCTGGCCCAGCACCTGCCACCCGCTTGCCTCCAGCACTGGCCTGTAGTTTCCTCGATGGAGCGTTCCCCAGATTTTAAGATGACTACCGACGCTCATGTCCTTCAGCATTACAGCCAGCCTTTGGGCATCCTCCGCAAACAAGTGGCTCAGCTTCACCCAGATTCCCGCCGTGGCATCAGCTACAACCAAGTTTTTTCCTGAGGTGTCTATCCAGGTTACTGTGGCAAGGAAGCTCACCCGTTTTTCATACAGCGACTCTGCTTGGTGCACTGCAGTTGCGATTGATAGCGTATTCCTGCCCATTTCCTCTGGTGGTGCCGGTTCATCAGCCATCACCAATGAACAGACCGCAAGACCACAAACAAAGACAGAGCGATAAACCTGCACGATGCCCTCTTATCTCTGGGCCTGCTGAATGCGTTCATCCAGCAATTTTCGCAGATCCTTCAGTGCGTTTTGGAATTCGGGATCGCCGGCCACGTTGCGCCTTTCACCACGATCCGTCTCGTAGTCGAAGAGCATTTCGCTGTCCTCGTTGGAGCGGGTGTAGGCGAAACGGGTGTAGGCATACCGCTTCGTAAAGACGGTATCGGCCCGCTCGAATCGACAATAGACACTGTCGCGGAACTCGGCAGCAGGATCCTTGGCAATGCCCGCGAAGCTCGTGCCCTGCAGCTGCTCCGGCTGCTGCAGCCCGGCCAGTTCGACGAGTGTCGGAAAGATGTCGATGCTCGAAAAAAGTGCTTCTGAGCGAATGCCCTTCGCTTTCGAGCCCGGTACCCGCAGGATGACAGGCACTCGGAGGGACAGGTCGAGGGTGTTATGTTTGCCGGTCAGACTACGTTCCCCAAGTTGAAATCCATGGTCACCCCAGAGAATGACGATGGTGTCCTCGGCCAGATCCAGTCGCTCCAACTCATCGAGCAGCTGCCCGACCAGGCTATCGATATAGCTGACACAGGCATAGTAGCCGTGGTGCAGCAGGCGGTAGTACTCCTCACTCCACTCGTCCAGGTCACCGGCAAAATAGGTTCGTGACTCTCCAGCCTTGCGGATGAACCATTCTTTCAGAGGGAGGTCTTCCTGCCAGGTTAAATTGTCGGGCATCCGCAGGCTCTCCCGATCATAGAGATCCCAATATTTTTTCGGGGCATAAAACGGTAGGTGTGGTTTCATGAAGCCGCAGCCCAGGAAGAAGGGCGTGCCGGCATTCTTGAGTCGCTGAAGATCCTCAAGCGTTTTCTTCAGGACCTGGCCGTCGCAGTAAGCGAAGTCATCGACATCCGCTGCTTCATCAACTCTGTACTTTTTCCCATCCGGAAAGCTGCCCATGCTGTCCTTGAGCAGGGATCCCCTTCTGTTTCTGTTGCCCTGGAATGGGGGCTCTGACCATGAGACGGCCGCCGTATCGTCGGGATGATGCAGGATCTTGCCATTGCTGATCGTCGTATAGCCGTTTTCCCTGAAGACCTGCGGCAAAGTGATTGCATCCGGTACATCCGCGTCGATCCGTGACAGATAGTTCTTGAACCGATCCCTGGTGGGGGAGAGCCCGCTGAATAAACTCGCTCGGGAAGCGCCACAGGTCGCCACTTGGGCATAGGCCCGATTGAAGAGTATCGCCTCCGATGCCAGTCTGTCGATGTTGGGCGAAATCACATCCGTCACTCCGTAGCAACCCAGGGAAGGCCTCAGGTCGTCAACGGCGATAAAGAGAACGTTTGGTTTGTCAGCAGCCATGACAGCTGGGGCGGCCAACAGGGTCAATAAGATGATTGGTGCTTTCATACTACAGGTGCCTTTTTCTGCTTTCTGCGAATTGGTCGATTGTATGCCGTGAGTGAATGTTCTCTTTGTGACTCTGGCGTTTGTTGCCCGATCGGTTTTTGACCCTGTTGTCCCACCCCGGCGCCGGTGGCATCCTTGCCGGGAACCCGGCGGCAAAGGAATTTCAGTCGTGATTGCCCCGCCATCTTGCAGCGCGGGCCGCATGGCTCATTTGGAAGTCAATGATATCCGATTCAAACAGTCTGCGTTTTGCCCCGGCATGGCCGGTGGAGCCCAGCAAGATAAACTCAGCCGCTTGAGGCCCCCGTTTATTGAGCTCCTCAACGAGGAGCTGGGAACCTGACACCCAGCCGTCGTTGGCACCGTGATAGGCTCGGTAGGGCAAGGTGAAGAATGCCTCGCTCTGACGGGCTCGATCAGCGTAGTGAGGCTTCAAAACGCTGCCGTTTTTTTCGGTCGTTAAGTGGTACGGTGCGGAAGTCACCAGCGTGGCAAAACGGTGGCCCCGCCTGGTGGCCCAGTTGACGGAACTCTGTGCCCCCATGCTGAAGCCCATGAGATGAATCTGCTCTACATCAATCGGATATGTGGCGACAACGTAATCCAACAAGGCATCCAGTTCGTCCACATCGAAGAAGCCTTGCGTCGCCGGATAGAGACGCATAACCGAGTGGCCACGCTCGTTGTGGTAAGCGATTTGTGACTTGTTCACTGCCACTCCGGCGATTCCGTGCCTGGCGTCCCCACCCCCGTGCAGGGAAATAATGAGGGGCCACTTCCCTGATTCTGGTGAGGTGCTCGATGCCCAGAGCAAGGCCTCCTCGAGCAGCGTGTTTCGATTGATGGCACCGGCCACGTCAATGACCTGGCTTTTCGCGGTGAGAGGGAAAGATGTTCCGGCCAACGCTGGATCATCGGCGATGGTAAACCTGATGGCGACCTCCCGGATGCCACGACCCTCGACGCTGTCCTTGTAGGCAACGGACAGAATGTGCTTCCCTGGCTGGAGTGCCGCAAGGGGGCTCTCCACGGTCACTGATCGGGATTGGTCACCGTACCCCGCCATAAGCTGAACTCCGTCGAGCCGGACAACCAACTGAGCTTGGTCGCCCAAACTGTCCTCCTGAACGAACGTCAGGGAGCGAGTGTCTCCCTCCGAAATGGGTTTGTTGAAGACCGTCAGGTCCGTGAGGATTACCGGCACGTCCGGCGGCTCAACAAAGATTCGCACCCAATCGCTGGTTGAGTTGCCTTCGTTGTCGATGGCGGTCAAGGACAAGGCATACTCGGAAGCCGTGCTGGATTGCTCACCTTTTTTTGCTGCGGCATTCACCTGCAGATTGGCTAGTGGGGCATCATCAATGACGAACTGCTCCTGCCCGAGTACAGATTTTTCCCATACGGTGTCGTAGCTGCATGCGTTGCAGGCCTTTTCCATCAGACGGACCCGGATTTCACGGATCGTGCCATCCGGGTCACTGGCGTTGATGGAGAGGGGTTGGTCCGTCCCGGCATGCAGACGCAGCACATTGCAATGAATCCTGGGGCCAACTCCGGACTCTTGAGTAGCCGCGACTTGGGGTGCACCCATCGCTAAAAGGGTGAGCACGGGGACGACTTGGAGGGTTGCTTTCATAGCGTAGATTGGAATACAGGAAAACAGCCCGGTCAGTGGCACTTTCGCCACTCACCATCTTCATGGGGATATTGCAGGCTGCGGTCGCGGTCGCTCGGACGACACCACCAATTTTCGTATCCTGCTGCAGATCTCGCAGGCTGCTGCTAGGCTGCTCGGCTGAGGATCTTTTCGATTTCGAGAGGGAACGTCTGATGGGTATGAACCATTCAATGAATCGACCACGGGCTGGATCGGGAACCGCAGGTCTCTGGTCGGGTGACTGGCCCTGTTCGGTGATTCTGCTGTGCGGTGCTGTTGGATCGGTACTGGCCTGCGGGGCTGATCGAGCGGCCGCTGCCGATGCAGCTGGGCGTCCCAACATCGTCTTCATCTTCAGCGACGACCATGCACCGCACGCGATCGGGGCCTATGACGGCTGGCTCAAGTCGGTCAACCCGACGCCGAACATCGATGCCCTGGCCGCGTCGGGCATGCTCTTTCGCAACAGCTTCTGCACCAACTCTATCTGCGGTCCCAGCCGGGCCGTCATCCAGACCGGCAAGCACAGCCATAAAAACGG
>CALAZQ010000230.1 GCA_937926325.1 uncultured Planctomycetaceae bacterium
GGGGCGGGGCGGTTGAGTGGCGGAACGTCAAGGAACTGAAAATTCCGGTGACGGCCCAGCTAGTCACCGAAACCGGCTTTCCCCACCAGGGCATCCTCGACTTTGTCGATATTGGCGTGAAGCCAACCACCGGGACGGTCCGCTGCCGGGGTGAGTTTCCCAACGTCGACGGCCTGATCACCCCCGGTATGTTCCTGAGGGTGGAGCTCACCATCGGCCAGCCGCAGCCGACTGTGCTGGTGCCTGAACTGGCCATCGGGATTGACCAGGGCCGACGCTATGTCGCGGTCGTCGATCCTGAAAACCGGGTCATTCATCGTCCGGTCGAGACCGGCCGCAGCGTGGCCGACCCCGGCGGCATGCTGCGGGTGATCGAGCGGGGGCTCGACGGCGATGAACGGTTGGTGGTCTCGGGACTCGCGCGGGCCCGCGACGGCAGCCTGGTGCGGCCGGTGACCGAGGCCGACATGGCTCCTGCTCAGCAGCCGGGAGCGGCCAGCCCGTGATCAGCCAGTTCTTCATCGACCGGCCCGTCTTTGCCACGGTGCTCTCGCTGGTCATCGTGATCGTGGGTGGCATCGCCGCTGTCGGCCTGCCGGTCGGCCAGTACCCCGAGGTGGTGCCCCCGACGATCTCGATTCAGACGATCTACCCCGGGGCCTCGGCCCAGGTGGTGGCCGACACCGTCACCACACCGATCGAGCAGGAGGTCAACGGGGTTGAAGAGATGCTCTTCATCTCATCGAAGAGCACCGGTGACGGCCAGGCGGTGATCGATGTCACCTTCAAGCTCGGCACCGACATTGACCTCGCCCAGGTGCTGACCCAAAACCGGGTGGCCATCGCCGAGGCCAAGCTGCCCGAGGAGGTGAAGCGGCAGGGGGTGATGACCAAGAAGAAGTCACCCAGCATCCTGCTGTGCGTGAACTTGTTCTCCCCCGATGGCCGCTACGACCAGCTCTACCTGAGCAACTATGCCCTGATCCAGGTCAAAGATGCCCTGGCCCGGCTTGAAGGGGTTGGCGATGTCGCCTTTCTCGGGGCCCGCGACTATGCGATGCGGATCTGGCTCGACCCCGACAAGCTGGCCACGCGGAATCTTTCAGCCGGCGACGTAGTCCGGGCCCTCCGCGAACAGAACGTGCAGGTGCCGGCCGGCCGGCTGGGCCAGCCGCCGGCTGAGCCGGGCATCGCCTTCCAGGTGCCGCTGAACACCACCGGCCGGCTGCTCGAGCCCGAGGCCTTCGCCGACATCATCGTCAAGACCGGCCATGACGCGGGCACCGCCACCACCGGCCCGGCAGCCGTCGGCCGCGAGATTGTGCGAATCCGCGACATCGGCCGGGTGGAACTCGGGGCCAAGAACGCAGACACCGCCAGTACCCTCGACGGCCGCGAGACGATCACGATTGCCATCTTCCAGCGGCCGGGCTCCAACGCGATCGCGACGGCCGAGCGGGTGCGGCAGGAGATGGAGCGGCTCGCCGGCAGCTTCCCGCCCGGCCTCGAGCAGCAGATCATTTACGACACCACCGTCTTTGTCGAAGAGAGCATCCAAGAGGTCGTCAAGACGCTGTTCGAAGCGGTGGTGCTGGTCTTCGTGGTGGTGCTGCTGTTTCTGCAGAACTGGCGGGCCACGTTGATCCCGATGCTGGCGGTGCCGGTCTCGCTGATCGGCACCTTTGCCGTGATGGCCGGGCTGGGATTTTCACTGAACAATCTCTCGCTGTTCGGGCTGGTGCTGGCCATCGGCATCGTGGTCGATGACGCCATCGTGGTGGTGGAGAACGTCGAGCGGCTGATCAGTCAGGGCAAGCCCGCCCGCGAGGCGGCCCGGCAGGCGATGCGAGAAGTCAGCGGTGCGTTGGTCGCGATGACTCTCGTCCTCGCCGCCGTCTTCGTGCCGACCAGCTTCATCACCGGAATCAGCGGCGAGTTCTACCGCCAGTTCGCCATCACGATCGCCGTCAGCACCGCCTTTTCCGCCGTCAACTCACTGACGCTTTCCCCTGCGCTCGCCGCCATCTTCTTCGCCGGCCACGAAGAGACCGCCGCGCCGCTGGCCGCCCGACACACCAATACCCCGCTGCCCCGCACCGTGATCGGTCTGCTCGGTGGGTTGGCGGCCGTCTGGCTGGGCGAAGACCTGGCGATTGTCTGGGCCGGGCTGGCCGACGCGGCCCCGCCGCTGGCCCTCTGGGGCGTCCGGCTTGGGGTGTTTGCCGCCGGCTTGGTGGTGGCCAGCCTCGCTGCACCGGCGGTCAACCTGCTGCTGGCTGGGCTGTTTCGGCTGTTCAATCTGTTCTTTGACGTCACAACCGGCGTCTACGGAGCGGTGGTGGGGCTGTTCCTGCGGATCGCCATCGTGATGATCGGGTGCTACATCGCCCTGATGGGCCTGACCTACTTTGGCTTTAGCACGGTGCCGGTCGGCTTCATCCCCGAGCAGGACAAGGGCTATCTGCTGGTCAACGCCACGCTGCCGGAAGGGGCCAGCCAGGAGCGGACCGCCCGGGTCGTCAAGCGGCTGGAGCAGCTGGCCGGCGAGACGCCCGGCGTGGCCCACACGATCGCGGTCTCAGGCTATTCGCTGCTTTCCGGCGTCAGCCTGTCAAACACCGGCGGCATGTTTGTCGTGCTCGACCCCTTTGCCAGCCGGGTGGTCGATCCGGCCAAGTCGGCCGTGGCCATCGCCCGGACGCTGCGGCAGAAGTTTGCCGCCATCCGGGAGGCGGAGTGCGTGGTCTTCAATGCCCCGCCGATCGACGGCCTGGGCAATACCGGCGGCTTCAAGCTGCAGGTCCGCGATCGCACCGGCCACGGGCCGGCGGTGCTGGAACAAGCGACTGCCGAACTCGCCGGTGGGCTGGCGGCCCAGCCCGGCCTGGTCGGGCTGTTTTCCACCTTCAAGGCCAACCAGCCCCAGCTGTTCATCGACATCGACCGGACCAAGGCCAAGGCGGCCGGGGTCTCGATCGCGGCGATCAACCAGACCCTGCAGGTCTATCTGGGCAGTGCCTACGTCAACGACTTCACCGCCTTTGGCCGCAACTGGCAGGTCACCGCCCAGGCCGATACCCCCTTCCGGATGCTGCCGGAGGATGTCGGGCAGCTTAAGGTCCGCAACGCCAGCGGTGAGATGGTGCCGCTGGCCACGCTGGTGACCATGGAAGAAACGAGCGGGCCGGCGGTGGTCACCCGCTATAACCTTGCCCCCTCGGCTGATCTGGCGGGCAGCACCCTGCCCGGCACGAGTTCGGGTGAGGCGATTGCGTTGGTCGGAGCTCTGGCCAGCCCCCCGCCGACCGGCCGCGGTCTGCTGCCGCCCGGCATGGATTATGAATGGACCGATCTGTCGCTGCAGCAGGTCCTGGCCGGCAACACGGCAAGCTTTGTGTTTGTGCTTGGCACGGTGTTTGTGTTTCTGGTGCTGGCCGCCCAGTACGAAAGCTGGCTGTTGCCGCTGGCGGTCATTTTGATTGTGCCGATGTGCCTACTGGCGGCGATTGCCGGCGTCTGGATTGCCGGCAGCGACAACAACATCTTCACCCAGATCGGCCTGCTGGTGCTGGTGGGGCTGGCAGCCAAGAACGCGATCTTGATCGTGGAGTTTGCCAGGCAGCGGGAGGCTGACGGGCTGCCCCGAACCCAAGCGGTGCTGGAGGCGGCGGTCCAGCGGCTGCGGCCGATCCTGATGACCTCGCTCGCCTTTATCCTCGGCGTGGTGCCGCTGCTGCTGGGCAAAGGGGCAGGAGCGGAGATGCGGGTCGCCCTCGGCACGGCGGTCTTCTCCGGCATGCTCGGCGTGACCATCTTTGGCATCTTCTTCACCCCGGTCTTCTACTCGGTGGTGATGTGGTTCAGCGGCAGCCGCCACGAACGGTCTGATTGACGAGGTGCTGTCCTTCTGTATACTTTTTGGTAGCAACAGCCAAGCCGGTTCGTTTGAGGCGTCGCTCCCATGGCCACCGTTCCACTTGCCGCCCCGTCTCGTCACCTGATCTCGGTCGAGGCGTTTCATCGGATGGGTGAAACGGGCATCCTCGGTCCCGCTGATCGGGTCGAACTCATCGACGGGGAGATCTTTGACATGTCGCCGATTGGAGTCCTGCACGCCGCCATCGTGGACGCACTTCTCAGGCACCTCAGCCGTTCGGTTGCGGAATCCGCCGTCATTCGCTGCCAAAACCCGCTGCGGCTTGACGAGTTCAGCGAGCCCGAGCCCGACATCGCGATCCTCCGTCCGCGGGCCGACTGCTACACGACGGCCCATCCCGGGCCGGCCGATGTGCTGCTGGTTGTCGAGATTGCCGATACGAGCCTCGCCTACGACCTCGGCACAAAAGTGCCGCTTTATGCCCGGTACGGCATTCCGGAGGTCTGGGTGATCGACGCGGCCACCCGGCAGACGCGGGTGTTTCGCCAGCCGGTTGGTGGCGGCGAGGTGGGCGGATCGACCAGTGGCGGCTACGTCACCGAGGCCAGCATCGAGCCACACGGATCACTCTGCTGTGCCGATGTTGTCGATGCGGCCGGTCAGCCGGTGGTCATCGAACTGACCCGGCTCCTGCCGTCGCTTGCGTAGCCGGCTCCTGCGTTCCATGTCGCTCAGCCCCCATGCTGTGCAAAAACCGGCTGTGTGAGCGATGGCCGATTTGAGTCGTTTGCCGAGCGTTGACGCGGTTCACATGCGGCTCAAGTCGCGGCTGCCGTGCACAACGCGAGCGATTTCAACCCCATTTTCCGTCGGCCGAAAGAAGATCACGTACACCCCAACCGACACGCTGCGGCAGCCCGGTACTGCGAAAAAAGGCCGTGATTCACCAGTGAGTGGATGATCGGCGAGCAGCTGGCATCGCTCCCGGACAACGCTGAGCCAATCTTCAGCCGCTTGAGGATTCTTCTGGGCGATGAAGTCGACGATGTTGAGCAGGTCAGACTCCGCCGCAACAGAAAATCTGACCTGACTCATGCCTGCCGGGCTCGTTCGGCGATTGCGATACGTTCCTCAGCCCGTGCAAGCACCTCGTCGGCAGGCACCGATTGCCCTGCGTCAAGCTGGGAGAATCCTTCCCTCACCGCCGTCCGCAACGCCTCTTGTGACTGAAGCAGCCGGAGGGCTTCCGCAAGCACATCACCTTCGGTGAGAAATCGACGCTCAGCGATCAGTCGGTGTACGAACGGTGCCAGATCGGCCGGGATCTCTACGGTCATGCTGCAATCACCCCGAATCTTGTATGGCTGCTCTGGTGAGCATGCGGATACTGGTTGCCGACCTTGCACAGCAGGCAGCTGTTCACGCCACCTGGTTTGAAAACAACTTTCATAAGTATACAGCCGTGCATATTTTCAGCGAGGAGTGCTGTTGGCCACAGACAGATTCACCCGCAGGCCACCGTGACGGTCGCGGGTCGATCTCGTAGGCTCGTAGCAGGTCTGCCCATCCCTTTCCCGGAGCCTTTCCATGTCTGCTTCCACCACCGACCGAGTGCTCGCCAACAGTCGCCAGTACGCTTCCGGTCAGGCACTGCACACGTCCGCCCACCCCGGCCGGCAGCCCATTCAGCCCGCCGCCCGCGTGGCAGTCGTCGCCTGCATGGATGCCCGGATGGATGTCGAGGATCTGCTCGGGCTGCAGACCGGCGATGCCCACATCATCCGCAACGCTGGAGGCGTCGTCACCGAAGATGTCATCCGCTGTCTGGTGATCTCCCACCATCTGCTCAACACCAACGAGATCATCCTCATCCATCACACCCGCTGCGGCATGCTTGGCTTTACCGACGACCTGCTGCGAGCGGGGCTGGAGGGTGACCCCGACGCCGCGGCGGCACTCTCCCAGGCCACCGGCCGCTCCTTCACCCCCTGCCATGCCGCGGCCGCCAGCCCGGCGGCGTTTCATGCCTTTCGCGGTACTCCCGAGCCGGTCGATGCCGAGCCGACGGCATCCAGCCGCGAACGGCTGGCCGCCGATGTCCGGCGGGGGATTTCGGCAATCGTGCATCACCCCTGGATTCCCACCACCGGCCCCGACGCCGTCACCGTGCGGGGGTTTGTCTACGACGTCGATACCGGCAGCCTGGAAGAAGTCTGACCACAGCCGGCGGCTGTTCTGGTGAATCCGCCATCTGCCATACTATTGTCATCTGTGCCGGGGGCGTCGGTGCCCGGCCTGACCATCCAGAGGACATTCCCAT
>CALAZQ010000231.1 GCA_937926325.1 uncultured Planctomycetaceae bacterium
GCCGACTGAATCCGCTGGGTGGCGGCGGTGACGATCCGCAGGCCCTGCTCATAAAATTCCTGCGGATAGAGGCTGATGGTGTCGGCGATGATGATCACCTGCGGATTGCTGCAGCGGTTCGGGTCGAGGCCCAGCGTGCCGGCTCCGCGGGTGACGATCAGCCGGATGTAGCCGTCCTCCAGTTTGTTGGCCGCCAGCGTGTCGATCACTGCCTGGGCCATCGCCTCCTTGGCCAGCGGAATCTCCAGGCAGATCGCTCGGGCACTGGCCCAGAGCCGGTCGAGGTGGGCGTCGAGCCGGAAGACCCGGCCGGCATAGCTCCGCAGCCCCTCAAAAACACCGTCACCGTAAAGCAACCCGTGGTCAAAAACACTGATTCGCGCCTCGGCCTCCGGCACAAGCCGGTCGTTCATGAAGATGGTGCGTGACATCGGCGGTGCTTTCAATATGGAGGAGCGAGGACGCGAGGCGAGGAGGTCGGCGAACGCTCGAGGAGCATACGGCCGCCGCGGCCGTCGCGACGAGACTTTTGCCGCCTCCGAAGCTGGCCACCACCCCCCCGTTATCCTAGGTTCAGGCGGCGGGGGCGACGGTTTCGACCCGGCCGGCCGTCAGCCGGACGATGCTGCGGGCCTGGCGGGCAATCCCTGCGTCGTGCGTGACGAGCACTATAGAAAGGCCCCGGTCGCGGTTCAACTCGCCGAGAGCCTCGATGATGCCGGCCCCGCTCTCCTCGTCGAGGTTGCCGGTCGGCTCGTCGGCGAGCAGCACCTGCGGGCGGGTGATCAGGGCCCGGGCGATCGCCACCCGCTGCATTTCACCGCCGGAAAGCTGCCGGGGCCGGTGGTGCAGCCGCCCGGCCAGGCCGAAGCGGTCGAGCAGTTCCTCTGCCTCCCGGCGGGCCTCGCGGCGGCGGCGGAACCAGTCCCAGATGCCGTGGCGGATAAGCAGCGGCGTCAGCACGTTCTCGACCGCGGTCAGTTCCGGCAACAGATGATAGGCCTGGAACACCATGCCGATGGCGGTGTTCCGCAGTCGGTCGCGTTCGATCGCCGGCAGGTTGTCGATGCGGCGGCCCTCCAGCAGCACCTCACCCCCGTCGGGAGCATCGAGCAGGCCCAGCAGATGCAGCAGCGTGCTTTTGCCTGAACCACTCTGGCCGACCACCGCCGTGAAGCCACCCCGCGTCAGCTCAAAGTCAACGCCCCGGAGCACCTCCAGAGTGGCGGTCCCCGACTTGTATCGCTTGCGGACCTGTCGGGCCTCAAGCATCGTGCTGCCGAAGCTGCTGCGGGTGGGCTTACTCATGCCGCAGGGCCTCCACTGCATGCAGCCGGGCGGCTCGCACCGCCGGCAGGACGCTTGAGCCGACGGCGATCGCCACGGCGCCGACAATGATCCAACTGATTGTTGCCGGGTTGACGATCGTCGGAATCTGAAAGAAGTAATAGATCGAGGGGTCAAAGACCCGAGCCCCGGTACACCACTCGACCGCCTGTCGGATCTGGTTGATGTTCCAGGTGATGCCCAGGCCCAGGGCCAGCCCCGCCCCTGCGCCAACCAAGCCCAGGAACAGCCCGTAGCCGAGGAAGATACCGGCAATCCCCGTGGCGGTCGCCCCGAGTGCCTTGAGGATGCCGATGTCACGGGTCTTCTCGACCACGATCATGAAGAAGATTGCCAAGATACCGAAGCCGGCTACGGCAATGATCAAGAACAGCAGGATGTTGAGCACCGCCATCTCCATATCGACCGCCGAAAGCAGCGGCCCCTGCTTGTCCCGCCAGGTGGCGATCGCGTAGAGGTCAGCCGGAAAGACCTTGCGGAGCCGATCGCGGACCTCGTTGAGATCGGCCCCCGGTTTGAGCCTGATCTGGATTGAGTTGACGCTGGGGATGCCGGTCTGGGGGTCGATCATTCCCCGCATCCGCTGCAGCGCGTCGATCGGCACGAAGACGAAGTTTGAGTCGTACTCGCTCATCTTGCTTTCGTAGAAGTCAACGATGGTGAAGGTGTCACTGACCGCCTTCGGGGGCGTGCCGGCGGTGGGGAAGGTGATCTTCACGTCATCTCCCGGCAGCGTCAGGAACTGGTCGATGCCCTCCCGGTTGCGAAAGCTGGCTAGGCCGATGCCCGGCACGATGCCGGTGAACTGCTCCTTGGCCGGGTCCATGGTGCGACCCTGAGGCTCGGGCCGGGCCGCCTGAAACGGGTTCTGCCGGGGCAGATCGGCAGCAGCGGCGTCATCCGGCGGCTCGTCCTCACTGGTGGCAGCCAGGACGGCATCGACCTGCTGGTCAACCGGTCGGGTGGGGCCGGCCTGGTCGGCCTGCGACTCCAGCCGCTGTTTCCAGAGCCGCTCCCGCTCGACCCGCATCCGGCGGTGCGGCCAGCCGGCATGTTCCAGTGCCGGCCGGGTCGGGGTCTCGGTGGGGCTCTGGCTGTCGGTGGTGTCGTAGCCCCCCTCCCGCAGGTCAAACGAGAGCTGCTGCCGGTTGGCCGGATGTTGCAGGTACTGGCCAAAGTCGCTGACCTGGGCATGGGTGGCCGGGTCGATGCCAATAAACATCACCTGCCGGGTCACCCACTGGTTCCGGACCTGAAAGCTGAGCATCGCCGGCACCGCGACGGTTGGCGTCATCCCGGCAATCTGGTCGCCGGCTGCCCGCTTGATCTCTTCCATGTGCCAGACCGGGTCTTGAAAGCCGGAAAGTGAATGGCTTTCGAAGACGAGGTCCGACAAGATGCCGTGGATCCGCGTCTGCATCTCGTTGGAGAAGCCCGCCATCACCGCGTTGGTCACGATCATCGTGGCCACGCCGAGCGTCACGCTGATGACGCTGGCCAGGGCAATCCAGCGGGTGCGGAGATACCGCCAGCAGAGCAGCAGTTTGTACATGGCGGTGGATCGCGGCGTCAGCCGCCGTGGGGGCGGTGGATGGGGAACAGGATCACGTCGCGGATCGAGGCGGCCTGGGTCAGGAACATCACCAGCCGGTCGATGCCGATGCCGAGGCCGCCGGCCGGTGGCATGCCGTGCCGCAGGGCCTTGATGAAGTCGGTGTCCATGCGGGCCATCGACTCATCCTCCGGCAGGCCGGCCAGTTGGGTCCGGAACAGCTCTTCCTGCAGGTCGGGATCGTTGAGTTCGGTGTAGGCGTTGGCCAACTCCATGCCAGCGACATACAGCTCAAACCGCTCGGCGATGGTGGGAGCAGCGGCCTTCCGCTTGGTGAGTGGGCAGACGGCAGCGGGATAGTCGATGACGAAGATCGGCCCGGAGAGGGTCTTTTCGACCGTCGCCTCAAAGAGCTCGCTCTTGATGACATCAGGGTGCCGGCCAGCCGTCTCAATCTCATGGCGGGCCGCCACGGTAGCGATACTGGCCGGATCGGCCGGGTCGCAGCCGGTCACCTCGGCCAGCAGATCGTCATACCGCTTCCGTGGAAAGGGCGGCTTCAGGCTGACCTCGTGGCCCATCCAGCTGAAGGTCTCAGGGGCTCCAGCCGCCTGGCCCGCAGCGATCAAAATCGCTTCGGTGAGATCCATCATCGTGCCGTAGTCGCCGTAGGCCTCGTAGGCCTCGAGCATGGTGAACTCGGGGTTGTGCCGCGGGCTGATGCCCTCGTTGCGATAGACGCGGCCGAGTTCAAAGACCCGCTCCATGCCACCGACCAGCAGCCGCTTCAGGTGCAGCTCGAGCGCGATCCGCAGCACCAGGGGCATGTCGAGGGCGTTGTGGTGGGTCTTGAACGGCCGGGCGGCAGCCCCGCCGGCGGTCTCTTGCAGGGTCGGCCCCTCGACCTCGAGATAGCCGCGGTCGGTCAGGGTCTGGCGGATCGCCGCGATGATCCGGCTGCGGGCGACAAACCGGTCGCGGACGCCCTCACCGTGGATCAGGTCGAGGTACCGCATCCGCTGCCGCAGTTCCGGATCGACCAGCCCGTGGTATTTGTCGGGCGGGGTTTCCAACGACTTGGTGAGGAACGTCAGGCCGCTGGCAAAGACCGTCATCTCGCCTGAGTTGGAATAGCCCAGCCGGCCTTCGACGCCGATGATGTCGCCCAGGTCGAGGCAGCCGACAACCGGCCAGGCCTCGGGGCCGACCTGCTTCTTGCCGATCATCACCTGGATCCGGCCGGTGCGATCGACCAGATCGAGAAAGACCAGCCGGCCGGCGTTCCGCAGCAGCATGATCCGGCCGGCTACCCGCACCGTCGGCCCGTCGTCGGCAGCCTGATCAAGGGCCTCGCCCTCGGTCCGCACAGCGGCGATTGCAGCAGCATCGTCAAACCGCTGGCCCCAGGGATCGATGCCGAGTTCACCGAGCTTCGCCAACTTGTCGCGGCGGGCCTGTTCGAGGGCGGTGGCGGTAGTGGCGGGGGTGGGAGCAGGCGGGGAAGCGTCGGGCATCGCGGGTCTGCGGGCTAAGGGGGCTGAAACATGGAATCGTGCCGCCACTGCGGAAAGAATCAGTGTCGGTTGTCGGGCCGATTTCGAGAAGCCCAACTATCGCCAGCAGCTAGCAGCTAGCAGGCTGTGGCCACTGGTGGCCGTGGCGGCTTCCCGGTACAACCCGAAGGAAGAGGCAGAAGTGTGCTCAAACCGGCCCGCTGCTGCTGCCGGAGGCTGTTTCAGTGACCCTTCCCATCCATCACCGGCCGACGCTGTTCAGCGTCGAATTGCGAACCTGCCACTGGGCCGAAATGGTCGAGTGGTACCGGCATGTTCTCGGCCTGCGGGTGCTGGTGCGAGTGGTGGATGATGGCTACGCCCTGTTTGAGGCGGGGGACACCCGGGTGGCGATCCTCAGCCGCGACAGTGCCGGCGAGGCGAGCGGCCGCTGGAGCCTTGGCTTTGAGGTGACCGATCTCGAGGCCGCTCACGTGCGACTGCGAGAAGCCGGGGCCGAACTCGTCGAGCCAAAGACCCATCCGGAGGGCTTCCGCGAACTGGTCACCGCCGATCCCGATGGCAACCGACTGCGGCTCTTCGCCTGGCCGACCGGCCACTAGACCGCATTCGGCCTCCGTGTATCGCCGGCTCTGGGGCGGCAAAAGTCTCGTCGCGGGGCGAGGATACGCCCAACGCTCCTCGAGCGTTCGCCGACCCCCGAGCCTCCCGTTCCTGGATTGCCTGATCGTGGCTACGGTTCACCCGGATGCGGGCTATGAGTCGCGGTCTGTGGGCGAGCGCACCAGCAGCCCGCCGGCCGCTCAGTCGGCGATCACCTCGCCGCCGGCCCGGGTGCCGAGGTGGGTGTAAGTCGTTGGATCGATCTCCTGATCGATCGGCCGCACCGACCCGTCACACATCAGGAACAGGGCGAGGGTGTCATGCGCAGCCGAGACGTCCCGGTCGTCACTTTGCGGGCTGTTGGGCGTATGGCCAGTCTGGAAGAGCACCATGTGGCCGTGGTCGTCGGTGGGGTCAACATGGTCGCGGATGGCACCGCACCAGGCGGTCTCATACTCGAAGTGGTTGCCATGGTTGGCCGCTGCTCGGAACGGGCCGTTCTGGCGTTCCCCCAGCATCAAGGTCTTCGACAGGCCATCGGTAATCTCGGCCAGCCGGGTTTTGCTGTTGCGGCTGAAGACCCCATCCCGCTGATCCTGGGTGGCGTCGAGGTCGGGCGGGCCAAAGTTGGCGGCGTAGCAGGCCATGGCGAACCGCTCGCCCGGTCCCATTTCGACATAGCCGGTCGGCGAGACGGTGTCGGTTGGACAGAGGAAAGCCGACAGGTGGGTTTCGCGGGGCAGCAGGTTGTCGGCGTCATACAGCGGCTTGGTGAAGTCGATCTGATCGTAGATCGCCGGCTCTTCAATCAGGGGCAGCAACAGGGTGCCCCAAGAGAAGCCCTTGGTGTTGCCGCTGTCTGACGCCTCATACTCATACCCCGTCGGCAGGTGCTTGCGGGCGGTTTCATAGTTGTGCATCGCCACGCCGAACTGCTTGAGATTGTTCTTGCAGCTGGTTAGCCGGGCCGACTCGCGGGCCTGCTGCACGGCCGGCAGCAGCATCGCCACCAGCACGCCGATGATGGCGATCACCACCAGCAGTTCGACAAGGGTAAAGGCGTCGCGCCGGGCCGCAGTGCGATCAGTGGGTGTCATGCTCATGGGTGTGTCCTCCCGCAGGAAAGTTGTCGTGCTGGTGGCCGTGCTCAATATCGGGCCCATGCACGTGATAGTGGGCATGCTGACGTTCGACCATCACCGGTCGGTCATCGGTAACGGACCCACTACAGCCCGAGAGCATAACGGCGGCACAGAGCATGAACCATCGATTCATGGAAAAAGTCTATCATTAGCTGGTTCCTCGCAGCAGCCGGTGAGCAGACTGTTCGAAATACGGTCGCAACTGTGTTCGGGCGGCTCCGCGTTCGAACCGGTGCGACTCCGATTGAGCATGAGCGGTCGACAAGTACCACCCCGGGTGACGTTTGGTATGGCAAGGTCAGAACGTAGACGGAGGGGCGTCGGATACCGACTGGCAGCGAGCGGCATCTTGTTGCTCGTGGGCATCGGCCTGCCGGTCTCGGCCGCACCGCCGTCTGCGCCGGCCGAGGGCATCAACAGCAAGTTCCTCGACCCCACGCTCGATCCCCAGGAGTGGGTTGAGCGGTTCGAGGTGGAAAGCCGCGAGGTCTTTTATGCCCGTGAGGCAATCCTCGATGCCCTGAGTCTCAAGCCGGGGGATCGCATCGCCGATGTCGGCAGCGGCACGGGGGCGTTCCTGACGATGTTTTCCCGAGCGGTCGGGCCGGCTGGCCGGGTCTATGCCGTCGACATCTCACCGCGGCTGATCCAGTTCGTCGAAAAGCGGGTCCGCGAGGAAAAACTCGACAATGTTGCGGTGGTCCACTCGACGGCCACCTCGACCAGGCTTGCGCCGGGAAGTGTCGGCACCGTCTTCACCTGCGACACCTATCACCACTTCGAGCAGTACCCCGAGATGCTCGCCTCGATTCACCAGGCACTCGTGCCGGGTGGGCTGTTCGTGGTGGTCGATTTTGAGCGAATTGAAGGTGTCTCGCGGGAGTGGATCATGGGCCATGTCCGGGCCGGCAAGGAGACGGTGCGGCAGGAGATTGAGGCGGCCGGCTTCGAGTTTCTGGATGAGGTCGAGGTGCCGGCCTTCGCGGAGAACTATCTGCTGCGGTTCCGCCGGCCGGTAGGATCAGCCGCACAGTGAGTGCCTCTGCGGCGAGCAGCGGTGGGGCGAAGCCTGTGGGAACCGGCGGCTACGGCCTGCCGACCCTGGTGGCCCTGGTAGTCACCGGCATGATTGGCTCGGGGGTGTTCACCACTTCGGGCTTTGCCCTGGAGTCACTCGGTTCACCGGCTGCCGTCCTGGCCGCCTGGGCGGTGGGCGGCCTGGTTGCCTGTTGTGGGGCGGTGGCCTATGGGGCGCTCGCCTTCCGGTTGCCGCAATCGGGTGGGGAGTATCTCTATCTGTCGCGGTCGTTGCATCCCTTCTTTGGCTTTCTGGCCGGCATGGTCTCGCTCTCGGCCGGCTTCAGCGGCGCGATCGCCTTTGCGGCGCTCACCGCCCAGGCCTACGCCGGGCCGCTGCTGGCCCTGCCCGCTTGGCTGCCGCCGCAGGCCTTGGCGACCGCGGTGGTGCTGGCCTGCGGCCTGCTGCATCTGGAGGCGGGCCGGCTGGCGGCAGGTCTGAACACGGCGCTGGTCGCGGTGAAGCTGCTGGCCATCGGCGGGCTGATCGTCTGGGGCTATGCCGCGATTGCGGCGGGTGATATTGGTCCGGCTGAGCCGGTCGCGGCCGAAGGGCTGTCGGTCGGCAGCTTTGCCCTGACGGTAATGTGGGTCATGTTCAGCTACACCGGCTTCAACGAGGCGGTCTACATCGCCGCCGAGGCCCGCTCGCCCCGCCGCACCGTGCCGCTGGCCGTGCTACTGGGCACCCTGCTGGTGACGGTGCTCTATCTGTTGCTCAACGATGTCTTTCTGCGGTCGGCGGCACCGGCTGCGCTGGCCGGTCAGGCCGAGGTGGCGGCGGTCGCCGCGGCTGCCCTCGGGGGGCCATCCTTTGAATGGTGGATGCGGCTGGCCATTGTGCTCTCCACCCTGTCGGCGGCAGCCGGCATGACGATGGCAGGCTCGCGGGTGGTGGTGGCGATGGCCGACGATGGCATCCTGCCGGGCTGGCTGGCCGGTGCCCGCGGCCGGAGCCGGGCGGTGCTGGTCCAGGCGGCGCTGGCCATCAGCCTGGTGCAGCTGGCGACGATCCGCGACCTGCTCGGTGGCCTCGGGGTGACACTGTCGCTCTGTTCGGCGCTGACCGTGCTGACACTCTTTCTGCCGAGCGGGCGGCATGGCGGCGGGTCTGCCGCCACGCGGCCCTCCGGTCTGGTGCTCATCGCCGCGGGCACTTATGTGACCGCCACGCTTGTCTTCGCCGTGCTGATGTGCCTGCACGACCCCTGGCAGCTGGCCGGCACGGTTGTGATTGTTGCGATCTCGAGTCTGTGGTTTGTTCTATTCCGGACTGGAAGCGACCAGGGCCAGATAGACCAAGACACTGAGTGAGGCGATCAACACGATCGCCACGATAAACATCAGAAAGAGCGTCTCATTCATGCGGCCGGTCCCCACTGGTGCTCGCTGACAGGTGGCACTTCAGCGGGGCGGCCAGAGCCGCTTCCACCGCCTGCAGGGCAGCCATCACCCCGGCGTGGTGTTCGGCGATCTGCCGATGGATCTCACCGGAATGCACGAGGTCGGCCTGCTGCTGGATGTGTTCAGCCTTGAGGTCGAGGTCAGTAATCGTCGTGGTGGCCAGCCGGGCATCGTGGGCACGGGTGGCCTCTTCAATGCCGTCGATGATGACGGCATGGTCGGCCAGGCAGCAGCCGTGGTCTTCGATGCCCCGTTGCAGCCGCGTCAGCCGCTCGATGGCTGAGCGGTGCTGCTCCTGCCAGCGGTCAATGTCGTGCCGCCAGCGGGCGAGGGTTTCGAGCCAGATCGCGTGTTCAGCCCGGTTGATGTCGGTCGCCGAGCGGACTGTCCCACTGGCGGCGGTATCGACGGGGGCCAGACGGTCTGAGGGCCGGGGGGAAAGGCTGGACATGACAGGTCCTCCACTTGAAGGTGGGCCTGTCCGTGCCGGTGACCGCGGTGCCGTTGGTGGTCCGCAGGGGTGAGGTTCAGTCGGAACTATTCCCGCAAGGCCGGCCGAAGAAAAACGAGCAGTGTCTGCTCGCAGCGGATGCTGCTCATCCAACCGGACAGCTGGGCGACCTGTGTCGTGGCCGGATGTTGGAAGCCGCCGGCGGAAGCCGGCGGACAAGCGGTGCGGTTGGCTGCGGGGTGAG
>CALAZQ010000232.1 GCA_937926325.1 uncultured Planctomycetaceae bacterium
TCGAAGCGAACGTCCGGCGAGATGGCATGGGCCCGGCCCCCGTCGCTTCGGAACCAGCCCTAAACTGCCCCCCCCAGCCGGGCCTCGACGCTGCGACGGTGGGCGGTCAGCCCCTCGGTGTCGGCCAACAGCTGGATGTCGGCAGCCATTTCGGCCAGATCGGCCTGGGTCAGCGAGATCACGCTGCCGCTCCGCAGGAAATGATTGGCCGAGAGGCCGGCGGCGAACCGGGCGGTCCCGCCGGTCGGTAGCACGTGGGAGGGGCCCGCGGCATAATCACCTGCCGCCACCGGGCTGAACGGCCCGAGGAAGGCCGCCCCGGCGTGACGGATGGTCGCCAGCGTCGCCTCCGGGTCGCGGGTGTCGATCGACAGGTGCTCGGCAGCCAGTTCATCGGCGACCGCCGCCGACTGCTCATCGCTGGTTGTGACGACGATCGCACCGAACCGCTCCAGGCTGTCGCGGGTGAGTTCGGCTCGCTCCAGCACGGCCAGCCGCCGTTCGACTGCCACCGCCACCGCTTCCGCCAGGGGTTCGCTGGCTGTCAGCAGAATGGCCGACCCGGGCGAGTGCTCGGCCTGGGCCAGCAGATCGGCGGCAATCGTTTCGGGGTTGCCCGCCTCATCGGCCACCACCACGATCTCACTCGGCCCGGCGATCGAGTCGATGGCAACGTCGCCGTAGACATATTCCTTTGCGAGGGCCACAAAGAGATTGCCCGGCCCCACGATCATGTCGACCCGCGTGAGGCCATCGAACCCATAGGCCATCGCCGCCACCGCCTGGGCACCACCGGCCCGCAGCACCGTGGTCACGCCGAGCTCGTGACAGGTCGCCAGCACATGCCGGTTCTCTGATCCAAAAGCAGTCGGCGGAGCGACCACCACAATCTCCGGCACGCCCGCCACCTGGGCCGGCACGACCGTCATCAGCAGCGTCGAGGGATAGGCGGCCGCACCGCCGGGCACGCAGACACCGACACGATCGAGCGGCAGATACCGCTGCCGCAGGCTGCCACCGCCGGGCAGATCAACGCTGACGTCCTTCGCGAGAATCGCCCGCTGAAACCGTTCAACCCGCTGCCGCACCCGCCGTACGGCCTCAAGAAACTCAGGCTCAACCTCGGCGTGGGCCGTCGCCAGGGCGGCCGCCGACACGCGGATGGTCTCAGCAGTCACCTCGGCCCGGTCAATCTTACGGGTGTACTCGAGCACGGCTGCGAGGCCGTCACGGCGGACGTCTTCACAGATCCGCTCCACCACCTGCCTCGGCGTGAGCGGCTCGCCAAAGACATCGATCGTCCGCTGCCGTCCAGCCGGCGAGACGAGTTCCCCCTGCGAGATCAGCGTTCGCCGCAGCGTCTCAAGTTCCTGACATCCAGCGGCGGACCGTAGATCAATCCGCCGAATGGCTGATGTTGTGCTCGCCGCTGCCTGCTCTGCCATCAGAACTTTTCCTCTCTGTCGTGACGGTCCGTGATGCAATCGATCGTCGATGCAGTCTGTTGCCATCCTGTTGAGGATACCGTCTGGTGGCCGGACGGCGACCCGTTCACCTTGAACAAGCGGCAGCAACAGCGGCAGAGACTTGGCGAGCGCGAGTCAATTCCGTTAATTTGAGATTGTTCGGGGGTGAATGCCTTCCGAAACCCCAATCGGTTCAGGTTTTTGCTGCACAGAAACAACGAGAAAGCAGGTGGCATGCGGAAGGCGGTGGCACACGGCAGGGAGCTCGGCCTTTCGAAGGAGGCCGCGACGACCTTGGCCGAACTGCGCACCCCCGAACGGATTCAGGACTTCGTCAACGAGATCCCCTGGAATACCGAACCCGACGGCGAAACTGCCCGTTCAGTTGCCGAGGTGCTGCGGCTGCGGCAGGCCCACTGCGTGGAAGGGGCATTCGTGGCGGCCTGTGCCCTCTGGCTGGCCGGCCGCCGGCCGTTGCTGATGGACATGGGCGCCTGTGAAGACGACGTCGACCATGTCGTCGCCCTGTTCCGCCGCGGCCGCTGCTGGGGCGCGATCTCCAAGAGCAACAGCCCCTTCCTCCGCTATCGGGACCCGATCTACCGCACCCTGCGGGAGCTCTCGCTGTCGTTCTTTCCGCAGTACGTGCTCGAGCGGCAGAAGACGCTGCGGACCTACTCGGTGTCGGTCGATCTCCGCCGCCACGATCCCGCCCTCTGGGTGACCCATGAGGGCTACTGCCTGGAGATGATCGAAATCCTCACGTCGGTCCGGCATTACGATCTGCTGCCGGATGATCTCGAGGGGGATGACCTGCGACCGATCGACGAGATCGAGCGTGCATCAAACCGGCTGACTGAACATGCCCAGCCGCGGCGGATCATTCGCCTGGAGGCTCACCGCCGGGCCCCATCTCTGCCTGGCCGAGCAGCCGCCGCAGCGCGGTGATGGCAATCTCACCAAACTGCCGCGGAGGCACCCGCCAGAGCTGCGGGTTGTGGGTCTCGATTGAAACCGGCCCGGCATAGCCCATCGCCGTCAACAGGCCGATCAGCTCCTGTGGCGGCGAGCAGCCCTCACCCGGCAGAATGCGATCGGCGTCAGCGGCCATCTCGCGGGGCACGTCGGCGAGGTCCGAGAGCTGCACCAGTGCGAGGATCTCGGGCGTCAGCAGGTGCAGATCGAGGGCCTTGCTGGGACCGACCGTGAACTGGAACCAGTCGAGGCAGATGCCCAGCGACGGCAGGCCGACGTCTTCGATCAGGGCTACCGCCGACTGCAGATTGTTGGGAAAGCTCGCCCGGGCATCGAACTCAAGGGCAAGTTTCACGCCGGCATCAGCCGCCCGTCGGGCCGCCTCGACCAGGCTGGCCGATAGCCGGCCCAGGTCCTGCGGCGAGAGCGGGCCGTGAGCGTCACCAGCAACAACAAGCGTCGGAATGCCGGCTGCTCGGCAGAGGTCCAGCCGCTGCTCAAAATGGCTCCAGTGCTCGCGGCGGGCCTCCCCTTGGCTGGTCAGCAGCCCACCCTGGAAGGTTGCCGCTACCGGCTCAATACCATGCCGGGCGAGCAGTTCCGTGAGGGCCTCCGCCGGCTTGTCGCCAAGAAACTGCTCGACATGGCCCAGCCAGAGTTCGACCGCCTGGCACTGGCCGGCGGCATAGTCCTCCAGGATGGTCTCGAGGGGGGCGTCGAGGGAGCAGACAGTGGCAAGTGCCGGTTTCATTGCAGCCGTTCAGTCAGCAGGTCGACGCACTCGGCGATCGGCACCCGCTCTTGGGAAAGGGAATCGCGGTCACGGAGGGTCACGGTGTTGTCGGTCATCGTCTGACCGTCGATCGTCAGGCACCAGGGCGTGCCCGCCTCGTCCTGGCGGGCGTAGCGGCGGCCGACCGAGCCCTTCTCGTCATACATGCAGGGCATCCGCTTTTTGAGGTTTCGATAAAGATCGATGGCCACCTCCGGCATGCCGTCCTTCTTCACCAGCGGCAGGATGGCCGCCTTCAACGGGGCCAGCCGCGGATGCAGCTTCAGCACCGTCCGCTCCCGCGGATTGCCCTTCTCATCGGGCACGCTGTCTTCACGGTAGGCGTCGCAGAGAAAGGCGAGCACCGCCCGGTCGGCACCCGCCGACGGCTCGATGACATGCGGCACGTAGCGTTCCCGGCTGACGTCGTCAAAGTACGACAGATCGCGGCCGCTGCCCCGGTGCCGAGGCTTGCCGTCGGGGCCGGTCTCAAGGACCAACTCACCATCCCGACGGACGAGTTTGCCCTCCATGTGGCTGCGGAGGTCGAAGTCGCCGCGGTGGGCGATGCCCTCGAGTTCGCCGTACTCGCCGTCAGCCAAAAAGGGAAAGGCATACTCGATGTCGGCGGTACCGCAGGAATAGTGGGCCAGTTCAGCCGCCTCATGCTCCCGCAACTGCAGCCGGCCTTCGGTAAGACCGAGGTCGAGGTACCACCGCCAGCGGCGGTCCCGCCAGAACTGGTACCAGGCCCGCGAGTCGTCCGGCCGACAGAAGAACTCAATTTCCATCTGCTCAAACTCTCGCGAGCGGAAGGTGAAGTTCCGCGGCGTGATCTCGTTGCGAAAGCTCTTGCCGATCTGGCCAATCCCAAACGGCACCCGCACCCGCGAGGTGTCGAGCACGTTCTTGAAGTTGACGAAGATGCCCTGGGCGGTCTCCGGCCGCAGGAAAGCCCGGTCGTCGGCGTCGCCGGCGAGGGCCCCGATCCGGGTCTCGAACATCAGGTTGAATTCCCGCGGCTCCGTCAGCGTGCCCGGCTCGCTGGCGTCGGGCCCGAGGGCCTCTGCCCGCGGAATCGCCTCGGCCGGCGTCGCCCCGGCCAAGGGCACCAGTTCGCCCTCCCAGACGATCTCGTCAATCTGCTTGGCCCGCAGCTTGAAGAACTTCTGGGCCTTGCCGATGAGATCGGCTAGGGCGTCGTCCCCTGAGACGTCGGTGGTCACAAAGACCTTCTTGTCGCGATGGCTGGCCCAGCGGCCCTGCAGGTGGTCGTAGCGGTACCGCTTCTTCGACTCGTGGCAGTCGACCATCCAGTCGTGGAACAGGTCGAAGTGGCCGGAGCATTTCCAGACCTGCGGATGCATGATGATCGTGCAGTCGAGGCCGGTCATTTCGTAGGGGGACGGGGCGCCCCTGAGGGTGGCCAGTTCGTCATGGCCGGCGACCATGTCCTGCCACCAGCACTCCTTCAGGTTCCGCTTCAGCGCCACACCGAGCGGGCCGTAATCCCAGAAGCCGTTGAGGCCGCCGTAGATCTCACTCGACTGAAAAATGAAACCGCGACGTTTGGCGAGCGAGACGATGCGATCCATCCGAGACTGATCAGCAGGCTGGGTCATGAGGCAGGGGCACCAGGCGGGGAATGCGAAACAGCGTGCCGCCAGACAAATCGCGGCAGCCGGAGTGTAGTGATCTCGCTCGAGGCCGGTCTACCGAAGCGGCTTAGCCACCCGCCCCACTGGCTGTCAGCGGCAGCAGATGCCCTGTCTGCGGGCAAAGCCAAGGCACAACACCGAACCGATCGACCGCTGCGGCCAGCGGCAGATCGGCCGCCATCCCGAGCTCGACCAAGTTGGCCCCACCGGGTGCGGCGGTAAAGGCCTTGACGAGGCTGGCGGCGGGATCGGCGGCAGAGACGCAGGAGCGATAGGCGGAGAGGGCAGCCTCGCCGGTGCGATCGCGGTGAAGTGGGTCACCCGGTGGCAGCAGCTCGGCCGCGGCTGCCAGAATCCCGCCAGCCCCGATCAGGTCTTCATCGGTCACCTCACCGTCGGTGCCCGCACAGACCAGGTGAATCTGGCCCGAGCCGGCTGCCGCCAACTCGACCGCAGCCGCCGCCACGGCCGCGCGGTTGACCAGGCAGCCGATCAGCCGCTCGCTGGCAGCGGCACAGCGGGCCAGCGCCGCGGTGCCGTTGGTGGTCGTGATCACCACGCCCCGGCCGGCGACGCTGAGGGGCGTGTACTCAGCCGGGGAGTTCCCCAGGTCGAAACCCGCAATCCGAACGCCCCCCCGCTCACCGCCCAGCAGTGTGCCCGAAGGCAGCTGGTCCCGCTGCTGCCGGGCCTCTGCGACCGAAGCAGTTGGCAGAACGAAGGCGGCCCCCTCGGCAAGGGCCGTCACGATCGTGGTGGAAGCCCGCAGCACGTCGATCACAACCGCCACACCTCCCGCTACGGCGGCGGCTGGCATATCATCGTGCAGTGGGTGGCAGTGCCACGTTATGTCCGCAGGCATGGATTATTCTTTGAGCGATAGCGGCGTTCGTGCCAGCATTCTATTCGTTAGTTTTCATCCCCGGCCGCGTTGCCGTGAATCGGAGAATCGACCATCGCAACGCCGGTAGCCCCGTCCGTCGATAAGAGCGGCCAAAAGGTCCGCGGCATGTTTGCCGAGATCGCGCCGCGGTATGACGCAGTCAACCGCATGCTCTCTGGTGGCATCGACCTTTGGTGGCGAAGGGTGACGGTCAATCGGGCAGCACCGCCGGCCAGTGGTGCCATTCTCGATGTCTGCACCGGCACTGGCGACCTGGCCCTCGCCTATGCCGCCAAGGCCGGGCCCCAGGTTCGTGTGGTCGGCAGCGACTTCTGCCGTCCGATGCTCGACCGCGGGGTCGAGAAGTCGGCTGACCGCAACCTGCCGGTGGAATGGATCGAAGCCGATGCGATGGATTTGCCATTTGACGATGACGAGTTCGACCTCGTGACAGTTGCCTTCGGCCTGCGGAACATCGCCCAGACCGACCGGGGCCTGGCTGAGATGGCCCGGGTCTGCAAGCCGGGCGGCCGGCTGGCAATTCTCGAGTTCTCGCTGCCGTCCAATCCGCTGATCCGCCGATCCTATCTCTGGTACTTCCGCAACGTCCTGCCCCGGCTGGGGAACGCCGTCGCCCGCAACCATGCCGACGCCTACACCTATCTCAATCAGAGTGTGGAAGAGTTCCCCTCCGGAGCAGCACTCGCCAGCCTGATCAAAGCGGCCGGCTTCGACCGGGTGGAGCAGATTCCGCTCACCTTCGGCATCGCCACCTTGTCGATCGCGACGAAGGCGGGGCAGCCTGTGGCGCCGGCGGTTACTGCCTCGGGAGCGTCGGCTTGATGACCGCTTCCTGTCCCCCGCCATTGGTCCTCGGCGTGACCGGAGCCTCCGGAGCGATCTACGCCCGGCGACTGCTTCAGGTACTGCTGGCGGCTGACCGGGAGGTGCATCTGGCGATCAGCCCCTCGGGTCAGGCCGTCTTTGAGCAGGAGATTGGCGTCCGGCTCGACCTCAAGGCTTTCGACATCGAACTGTTTCTGGGGGAGCCGCCGCCAACGACCGGTCGGCTGCACTACCACCACTACCAAAACCTGATGGCTCCGATTGCCAGCGGCTCGTTCCAGACCGGGGCCATGGCGATCTGCCCCTGCAGCGGCAGCACCCTGGCCGCCGTTGCCCATTCAATGGGTGAAAACCTCATCCACCGGGCGGCCGAAGTGCAACTGAAGGAACGGCGAAAGCTGGTGGTGGTGCCCCGCGAAACGCCGCTGTCGCTGCCGCAGCTGAAAAACATGCAGGCGATCCACGAGGCCGGTGCCGTGGTGCTGCCCGCGGCTCCCGGCTTTTATCACGGGGCTGCCACGGTGGACGACTTGGTCAACTTTGTCGTAGCCCGGATCTGCGACCAGATGGGGGTGGAAAACGATCTCATCCGGCGGTGGGGAAACTGACGCCGATGGCGACGATGCTGCGAAGCTATCTTGAGCTGGTGCGGTTCTCGCACACCGTCTTCGCCCTGCCTTTTGCGATCATGGCCGGCCTCATCGCCGCCCGCGTTGATGCAGCCGACCATCCGGGCCAGCCTGCCTGGCACTGGCTGCGGCTGGCCGTCGGCATTCTCGCCTGCATGGTGACCGCCCGGACGGCGGCGATGGCCTTCAACCGGCTGATCGACCGGGAAATCGATGCCCGCAACCCGCGAACCCTCAGCCGGCACCTGCCTGCCGGGCTTCTGGGCGTGCGGGACGTCACGCTGCTGGTGGTGATCTCGGGGGGCCTGTTCGTGGCGGCCACGCTGCTGTTTCTGCCCAACTGGCTGCCGGTGGCCCTGTCGCTGCCGGTGCTGGCCTGGCTGCTCGGCTACAGCTATGCCAAGCGGTTCACGCCGCTGGCCCATCTCTGGCTGGGGGCGGCTCTGGGACTCGCGCCCTTGGCGGCCTGGATTGCCGTTCGGGGGCCGACGATCCTCGCCCATCCGGCCGACCTGCTACCGGCGGCGGTGCTGGCCGCCGCGGTCACCACCTGGGTGGCGGGCTTCGACACCATCTATGCCTGCCAGGACGCCGGCTTCGACGCCGCCGAGGGCCTGCAGAGCCTGCCCAGCCGGTTTGGAGTAGCCGGGGCCCTGCGGATTGCCGCGGGGCTGCATCTGGTGACCGTCCTGCTGCTGGCGACCCTGCCGGCCGTGACGACCGGGCTGGGGATTATCACCTGGGGGGCCGTGGCGGCCATTGGCGGGCTGCTGGCGTACGAGCACGCCCTCGTCCGGCCGAATGACCTTTCCCGGGTCAATCAGGCGTTTTTCACGGTCAATGCGGTGATCGGGGCCCTGCTGCTCGCAGCGATCGGGCTCGACCTCTGGTGGTGACCGGTGACGGCAGTTGGTGTTGGTCAGTTTCTGCGGTTTCACTTGGTGAACAGGTTTTGTACCCAAACATGGAAGCCCTCCCGGAGCCATCATGATCAGTAAGGCCAGTCCCTCCATCGACCCGATCCGTGAGAAAGTCGAAGCGGGTGAGCGGCTGACAGCTGCCGAGGCCGAAAGCCTCTGGGACGAGGCGATCGACCTACACGAACTGGGTGAACTCGCCAACCTCGTCCGGGAGCGGAAAAACGGCAACGCGGGCTACTACAACATCAACACCCACCTCAATCCGACCAACGTCTGCGTCTACCGCTGCACCTTCTGTGCCTTCCGGGCCGACCTGCGGGAGGAACGCGGCTATTGGATGACCGACGAGCAGATTCTGGAGCGGGGTCGCGAGGCGGTTTCAGCCGGTAGCACCGAGATGCACATCGTCGGCGGCCTGCACCACCAGAAAGACTACGACTGGTACCTCAACATCATCCGCATCCTCCATGAGGCCTATCCGACGTTGCACCTGAAGGCCTGGACGCCGGTGGAGATCAACTGGTTCTGTCATCTCACCAAACGGTCCAAGCTTGAGATTCTCACCGAGATGAAAGAGGCGGGGCTCGGCAGCCTGCCGGGTGGCGGGGCTGAGATCTTTCACCCGGAAGTGCGGGACAAGATCTGTGAGCACAAGGCCGACACCCGCGAGTGGTTCGAGATTCACCGCATCGCCCACTCGCTCGGCCTGCGGAGCAACGCCACCATGCTCTACGGCCACATCGAGAATGCCTTTCACCGCACCGACCATCTGATCAAACTCCGGGATCTGCAGGATGAGACCGGCGGCTTCCAGACCTTTATTCCGCTCGCCTTTCATCCGGACAACACCCGGCTTGATCACATCCCGAAGCCCTCGGCCGCGATGAGCCTGCGGACGATGGCGATCAGCCGGCTGGTGCTCGACAACTTCGATCACCTCAAGGCCTACTGGATCATGCTCGGCATCGGTACCGCTCAGGCAGCCCTCGCCTATGGGGCGGACGACATCGACGGCACGGTGCGGCACGAGTTGATCTATCACGACGCCGGGGCTGAGACGCCTGAAATTCTCTCCGTCGAGCAAATTCAGCGGCTCATCCGGGAAGCCGGCCGCGAACCGATTGAACGAGACACGCTCTACCGCCGCGTCGAACGCGAAGGCAACAACTGGCGGGCTGCCGAACAA
>CALAZQ010000233.1 GCA_937926325.1 uncultured Planctomycetaceae bacterium
GCCCGCATCTATGCCAAGGCGCTTGAGTGTGCCAATCGGCAGGAGGGCGAGCCCTGCAACGCCTGCCCCAAGTGTGAGGCGATCGCGGCCGGCCACGACGTTGACGTGGTCGAAGTTGATGCCGCCAGCAACCGGGGCATCGATGAGATTCGCCAGCTGCGGCAGAACGTGGCGGTGCGGCCGGCAGGGGGGCACTACAAGACCTACATCATTGATGAGGTCCACATGCTCACCCGCGAGGCCTTCAACGCCCTGCTGAAGACGCTGGAAGAGCCGCCCCCGCACGTCAAGTTCGTGCTCTGTACGACCGAGCCGGAAAAGCTGCCGATCACCATCCTGTCGCGGTGTCAGCGGTTTGACTTCCAGGCGGTGAGTGCCGGGGCGATCACCCGGCGGCTGGCCCAGATCGTTGAGGCGGAAGGGGCGGTGGTGGCCTCTGAGGCGCTCGGGCTGATCGCCCGCCGGGCCGCCGGCAGCATGCGGGACAGCCAGTCGCTGCTGGAACAGTTGCTTGGCATCGCCGTCGGCAAAGACGGTGAAATCGGCATCGAAGAGGTCCAGTCGCTGATCGGCATCGGCAGCGAGGAAAAAATCGGCCGGTTGCTGCAGGCGATTGTCTCCCGGGATGCTGCTGCTGCCCTCACGGCTCTTGATGATGCCCTCTCGGGTGGCGCGGACGCCGGTGGCGTGCTTGAACAACTGCTGGCCGTGCTGCGGGACTGTCTGGTGGCCAGCGTCGGCTGTGGCCCCGAGGCACTGCTGGCCGGTGAGGGCTGCGGGGTCGATCTGGCCGCCCTGGGCCGAGAGACCGGCACAGAAACGCTGCTGGCGATGCTGCAGATCGTTGATCAGGCCTTGGCACGGATGCGGCAGAGTACGCATGCCACAGTGCTGGCCGAGATGGCGGTGGTGCGGCTGGCCAGCCTGGAAGACCTCGACAGCCTGACCGAGGTGATCGAGCGGGTTGCCGCTGGTGAACCATCCCCCACTGCCGTTGTCGAAAAAAAAAAGCCCCGGCCCGCGGCGGTAGCAGCCGCGCCGATCGCTGAGTCAGCTCGGGAGCAGCCGGCAACGCCGGCGGCCGGGCAGGCGGAACGACCGACCACGGCCGCCGTGGTGCCAGCGGATTCAGGGCCCACCACGGGCCCCGCGCCCGCCCCCCAACCGGCTGCGGTGACAACCGAAGAGACCCCGACAGAGCCTTTGCCGCTGCCCGACCCACTCGAGGCCTGGAACGAAGCGGGGGCAGCAGTCGGAGGTATTGCTGAGGACTTTGCCGCCATGGCTGCCTCGGCAGCCTGGGAGGGCACCAGCCTGCGGGTGGAACTGCCCGCTGCCGGAACCTCGGCGGCGGCCTTCCTCAGCCGGCCCGAAATTGTGACGCAGCTCCAAGAGGCGTTGGCTGAGGTGACCGGACGGCTTTGTCGTTATGCTGTCAGCTGCCGCAAGGCCGAGCCTGCGGCCGCCTCCGCCCCTGGTGGTCGCCCTGCAGTTGATGCCAATCGGGCCGAGCCGGCCGCCGAACGGAGCCGCGGTCGGGGTCTCTCGTCGGCCGCCCTGCTGCGGGAGACCATGGATCACCCGCTCGTCAGCCATGCCCGAACGATTTTTGACGCAGCCATCCGCAAGGTCGAACCGCCCCGACGACCTCCCCCGGAAACGGTTCAGGCTGCCGAATCCGGCGTTGCCGATCCATCCGCTGACGAGTCTGGAGACGCCTGATGCCTGAGCAGACCTCGGCCATCGGCCGGCTGATCGAGGCCTTCGCCGGCCTGCCGAGCATCGGCCGCAAGAGTGCCGAGCGGCTGGCCTATCACGTCCTCAAGATGCCGCACGACGAGGCGATTGCCTTTGCCGAGAGCATCCGGGCAGTGAAGGAGAATCTGCGTCCCTGCCGCATCTGCTTCAACCTGACTGAGGCCGAGCAGTGCGAGATCTGCGCTGACCGCCGCCGCGATGCCAGTCTGCTCTGCGTGGTCGAACAGGTTCGTGACCTGCTGGCCATTGAGCAGGCCGGCAGCTACCGCGGGCTGTACCACGTCCTGCAAGGACGGCTCGCGCCGCTGGAGGGCGTCGGTCCGGAAAAGCTCTCGATCGATGCCCTGATCAAGCGAATCGAGCAGGGGGGAGTCCGTGAAGTGATCATGGGCACCACGCCCAACGTCGAGGGTGATGGCACCGCCCTGGCGATCGCCTCACGGCTGGCGGGGCTGCCGGTCCAGATCACCCGCCTCGCCCGTGGCCTGACGGTGGGGGCCTCGCTCGAGCAGGCCAACCGCGACATGCTCGCCGACGCCAT
>CALAZQ010000234.1 GCA_937926325.1 uncultured Planctomycetaceae bacterium
CACCGACCTTGCCGGTGATGCCCTGACAGATGACGCGGGTGTCGCGGTTGACGAGAATGCTCATAGGGGGTCGAAGCCAAAAAAGGAAAGGTGTGTGAAACGAGTGCGGGTCAGGCCTTGACGGCAGCCACGACCTTTTGGGCGGCGTCGGTGAGGCCGTCGGCGGTGATGATCGACGTGCCGCTGGAGGCGAGAATTTTCTTGCCCTCCTCGACCTCGGTTCCTTCCAGCCGTACCACGAGGGGCACGCTGAAGCCGACAGTCTGGGAGGCTTCGACAAGGGCAGTGGCGATCGTCGTGCACCGCATGATGCCGCCGAAGATGTTGACCAGGATGCCCTTGACGTTGGGGTCGGAGAGGATGATCCGGAAGGCCTCGGTCACCTGCTCGACATTCGCCCCACCACCGACGTCGAGGAAGTTGGCCGGCTCGCCGCCGTGGTACTTGACGAGGTCCATGGTGCTCATCGCCAGGCCCGCCCCGTTGACGAGGCAGCCGATCTCGCCGGAGAGCTTCACATAGGAAAGCCCCGCAGCGGCGGCCCGAATTTCGGCCGGCTCTTCCTCTGACTCATCCCGCAGGGCGGCGATATCCTTGTGACGGAAGAGGGCGTTGTCATCAAAGGTCATCTTGGCGTCGAGGGCGACCAGGGTGCCCTCGCTGGTCAGCACCAACGGGTTGATTTCCAGCAGCGAGGCGTCGAGGGCGACGAATGCCTTGCAGAGGGCCCGGAAGAACTGCTCGGCGTACCGCCAGCTCTTGGTTGGCAGATCGAGCTTCGAGGCCAGCAGCCGCGCCTGGTAGGCACCGAGGCCGCGGTCGGGATCGAACGGCTCGGAAAGGATCAGTTCCGGGGTCTTGGCGGCAACCTCCTCGATGTCCATGCCCCCGGCGGTGCTGGCGATGAGCACCGGTGAGCCGGCGGCCCGGTCAACGAGGATGGCACAATAGAGTTCCCGGTCGATTGCACAGCCGCTCTCGACGAAGACCTGCCGGACGGTCTGGCCCTCGGGGCCGGTCTGGATCGTCACCAGCGTCTTGTCGAGCAGGCCCTCGGCGATCCGGGCGGCGTCCTCGGCCGACTTGGCCAGTTCCACGCCCCGCTGCTCTGACCCCACCACCTTGCCCTTGCCGCGGCCCCCGGCATGAATCTGGGCCTTAACAGCACAGACCGGCGTGCCCAAAGCGGTGAAGGCAGCGGCAGCCTCGGCGGGGGTATGGGCGACCTTGCCGTCGAGTACCGGTACGCCGGCGGCCCTCAGCAGGTCTTTGGCCTGGAATTCGTGGATTTTCATGGCTGGCTTTCCTGGCGGGCGGAGCGGCCGGAGTCGGCAGGCCAAAAAACCTGTCACCGTTGGCCGGCGAGCGACAATATGGCACGAAAGCCCCCCCTTTCCAACCGGCCTGAGGAGAACTCGGCGAAGATCAGCAGAATGGGGAAAGCAGCAGAAATCAGTCGGCAGTCGGCGGGGGGTCGCGAGCGGTTTTTCCTGGAACTGGGCTTTTCTTCAGCCGAAGGAACCATCAGAACGCCGATTGCTGTTGCCGGCCCCCTCGGCGGCAGGCGACCGCTGACGCGGGCTCACCATGCACCTGCTCCCCAATGTCTTCACCACATGCCCAGCCCGAGGCAGCGATGATTCCGCTGCACCCGCACACCGAAGTCGCCATCCTCGGTGGCGGCTTTGCCGGGATCTGCATGGCCATTCGGCTGAAGCAGCAGGGCCACCACGACCTGACGATTTTTGAGCAGGCCAGCTCGCTCGGCGGCACCTGGCGGGACAACACCTATCCCGGCTGCGGCTGCGATGTCCCCTCCGATCTCTACTCGCTCTCGTTCGAGCAGAACCCGGACTGGTCGCGAACCTTCGCCAGCCAGCAGGAGATTCTCGATTATCTGCGGCGGGTCGCGGCGAAGCATAATGTCGAAGCATCGGTCCGATTCGATACCAAAATTGTCTCGTTGCGGTGGGATGACCGGCGGCACCTCTGGCAGCTGACCGCAGCCGACGGCCGGCAGTTCACCGCCACGGTGGTGATCTCGGGCATGGGCGGGCTGCACATTCCGGCGATACCGGAGTTGCCCGGCCGGGATGCCTTCACCGGCACGAGCTTTCACACCGCCCAGTGGCGGCACGATGTCGATCTCACCGGCAAACGGGTGGTGGTCATCGGCACAGGCGCCAGCGCCGTTCAAGTCATTCCCGAGATCGCGGGTCGGGTGGGGCGGCTGACGGTGTTCCAGCGGACACCCCCTTGGGTTCTGCCCCGTACCAACCGGCCAACGTCGCGGTTGAAT
>CALAZQ010000235.1 GCA_937926325.1 uncultured Planctomycetaceae bacterium
GGGTGCCCGCAGTGCCGCCAACTTCCTGCCCCACCGCGACTGGAAAGACTATGTTCTGCCGCCACAGCCGGAGGGGCCTTTCTCTCACGCCCGCGTGATCGCCGTTTTTGACGACGCCACCGGGCCACTCGCAGCCGGGCCGCTGGGATGACGAACCCCGCGGCATGCCCGCCGTCTGCCGAGGCGTTTCCCGTTTGGTCTTCACGGCAGTCGTTGGAGTGGGTCGCCGTCGCCTGCCTGCTGGCAGTCCACGCAACCCTCGCCTGGACAGCCACGCTCGGCATGGGGCCAACCTTCGACGAGCCAGCCCACATCGCCTCGGGGCTGTCGTACTGGAGGTTCAATGACTACCGGCTGCAGCCCGAGAATGGCAACCTACCGCAGCGGTGGTGTGCCCTGCCCTTGTTGTTTATGGATGTCACCTTCCCACAGCTGGAGGGCAATCAGCCGTGGGCCCACTCAGTCGCGCCGAACGTGGGCCAGCAGCTGCTCTATCTCAGCGGCAACGACCCGGCAGCCATTCTGGCGGCATCACGAGCAATGGCCGTGATCTGGTCAACTGGTTTGTGCCTGGTGGTCTTTCTCTGGTCACGGTCACTCTGGGGCGTCGGCGGAGGGATGCTGTCGCTCGTGCTCGCCGCGTTCTGGCCGGCCTTTCTCGCCCATGGTCCACTGGCCACCAGTGACTGCTGTGGGGCGATGTTCTTCACCCTGGCGGTCTGGGTCCTCTGGCAGCTGCTGGCCCGGCTGACATGGACCAGTCTGCTCGCTGCCGGTCTCGTGACCGGCCTGGCCGCCATTGCCAAGCACTCAGCCATCCTGCTGGGGCCGATTTATCTCCTGCTGCTGGTGGGCAGGCTCGTCATCCGACGGCCCTGGCCGATCTCACTCGGGGGTCTCCAGCAGCCGGTCACCGGCCGCGGCCAGCAGTTGGCACTCGGCCTTGGGCTGGCCGGCTTCCTCGCCGTGGCGACAACGGGTGTGATCTGGGCCGCGTGTGGGTTTCGATATGAGGCGATGGCACCAGGCCTGGAGCCGATGCAGTGGCCGCGGTACGACACATTTGAAGAATGTGCAGAAGAAGGTGGGCTGCTCGGAAAACTTGCCCTCGCAGCAGCTTCTGTGCCCTTGCTTCCCGAGGCCTGGCTCTTCGGACTCAGCTGGATCGGCTCGCACAGCCACGGCCGCTACGCCTTCGCACTTGGCCACTATGCCAAGCATGGCTGGTGGTGGTACTTCCCGTTGTGCTTTGCCATCAAAAACACGGTGGCAGGGATCGTCTTGGCCTGCTCCGGCCTCGTTGCCAGCCTCTCTGCCAGCTGCCGCCGGGGGCTGGCACAACCGGTGGTCGCAGCCAGAGGTGATGCCATCCTGCCACTGCTGGTCAGCCTTGCCGTTCTGTGGCTGACCTTCCTCAGCAGTAACCTCAACATCGGTGAGCGGCATCTGATGGCCAGCTACCCACCGCTGCTGATTCTTGCCGGGAGTCTCTGGAAGATCGGCTACAGCCACAGCTGGCTCCGCTGGCTGGTTGGCATCCTGGCGGCGCTGCATGCTGCGGAGGCTACTTCCCGCTATCCGTTTTTTCTCTCGTCGTTCAACCCGGTCGTCCGACCGGGCGAGGAATATCTCTGGCTTGCCGACAGCAATCTCGACTGGGGGCAGGACACCCCCCGCCTGGCAGCGTGGCTCAACGACCATCAGTTGCCTGGTGAACCGGTCTATCTTGGTGCCTTCGGTACCGGTTTGCCGACTGCCTATCTGCCTGACCATGAGTCACTCGGCTCCGCGCCTGCCGCAGGCCAACCCCAACAGCTCGAGCCCGGCC
>CALAZQ010000236.1 GCA_937926325.1 uncultured Planctomycetaceae bacterium
AGGAGTTCGATGAGGGTAAAGCCATGACGGTGGCTGCCTGCTGGCAGCGGATGGTTGGTTCGGGACATCAGGACACCCCTTGCGGAAACTGGTCGGAAAAACGAAGAGAAACCGAGAAATTCTGGGAAGGGTCGCTCCGGTCGACAGCCGCCAGCACCCAGTTATCTGAGACTCGCTGGCAGCCCGTTTCCCGAGAGCACTCCCCGGTTGAATTCTTTTCCTGAATCGCCGAAGCCTTTCCGGAAATCCGGAAAAATCGCATTTGGGCGGAAATCGCCGGGCAAAAATGAGACCCGGCCAAGCGCCGCCGCGGCCCTGCACCCCCCGTCCAAGCGATCAGCTAGCGAGCAAGGGAGGCGTCCCGGCGTTCCTGCTCAACCGACTCATCGATCGACTGCTGAAAAATCTGCTCGAAGTCAGCCTTTGAGATTGCCGCCCCCGGCAGCAGCACGCCCTTCGGGAGGGTGCCACCTACCCAGCGGAGCCGGCGAAACTGCCGATCGGCCGGCCACTCGCCGCCGGCCCGGACGACCTCCTTGCCGTTCTCCCGGCTGCGAACCGCTGCCGTGATGGCCAGTTCGGTCAGGTACCGCCAGCTGGCAAGCCCCCTGCGGCTACGGTCATCCAGCGGTTCCAGATCTTTCAGCGAAACCTCCACTGTCTGCCAGTCGTCAGCAGCAACCAGTGGCTTGACCGCCAGATACCGGCCCTGCGGCACCCCGGCATAGCAACTCCAGGTGGCCAGTTCAAAGGTCAGCACCAGCTCGCCCCCGCTCGGGGCTAGCACATCGACCGCCAGCTTCGCCCCGTCAGGTCCCCGCCACTTGGGGTCTTTGATCTTGCGGGTGGCTGCAAAGTGGTGCTGGGGATTGCCAGGATTCAGCTGGTACCAGTCCTGCCAGTCGCCAAAGTCCTCCACGATCATCCGCTCCGGTGGATCGGTCGCCCGCACCCCGGCGGCAACGAGTTCATCGGCCTCAAAATCAAGCTGCCAGGAACTGACCAGATAGGTGGCCGGCGGCCGCCCCTCCCCGGGCCCGCCGACGATGTTCCGGTCGAGCGGATAATGCACGTTGGCGATCACAAACAGCGGCAGCTCGGTGCTGGTGATCGGGCAGGCAGCGGTCCAGCTGTCACCGGACCGGGTCACCTCCGCTGACCGCCAGAAGCGGGTGATGCCGTGGGGATCGACGCTGTAGTAAACCTCGACCTTCACGACCTCGTCAGGCCGATCGGGTCGCACCGTCGCCTGCGGCACGCCAGAATCGGTTTTCAGGTTCACCTCAAGGGCTGGTGTCTGCGGAAACTCACCTTCCCCCTTGAGCACACAGTCAAAGAAGTACGTCTTCGCGTAGGACGACTCACTGACATGACGATGGTTGAGATGGGGCGAGATGCTGAAGTGAATCGACTCACTTGGCATCTCCTTCCAGTTCATGAACAGCTGGTCGATCATGCCGTTGAAGTCGTTGTGGGGGCCAAGATAGAGAATCGGGCAGTCGATCTCCCGGATGGCGTTGCGATCATCAATGGCGTTCATATAGAGCGGTGACCGATTGGGCGGTCGGCAGGCCGAACCGGCCCGCTGCCGCAGGGCGTCCTGCGCGGCGGCAGACCCGCCGCAGGAGGGCACCGCCGCCTTCACGCGGCGGTCAGCTCCGGCAGTCATCACGGTCAGCTTGCCCCCCATCGAATGGCCCGTGACGCCCAGCCGGTCGGCATCGACCTCGGGCCGCTGTTCAAGCAGTGTCAGGGCCCGCCGTGCGGCCACCGTAATCAGAAACCAGTTGTTGTTCCGCGGGCTTGGCACGGCATCGAGTGTCTTCTCATCGGGCTCAACCGAGGCGTAGTGGCTGTTGTGACTGGTCTGCGTGGCATCGACCGCCCCCCAGTCGGTGCCCGGGTCGCCCGGCTGCTGGTCGGCCATCGGCAACGCTCCCCAGTTGAGGGCAAGGCAGGCATAGCCGTTGGCAGCGAAGGTTTCGACCGTCCGTCGCTGGGCCCGCTGACCTCCGCCATGCAGCTGCAGGATGGCTGGCAGCTTGGTCGTGGCGTCCGTCGGCCACGCATAATAGGCACCCATCCGCGACGGCCGCCCCTTGAAGGTGCCAATGTGATAGGTGAGCAGCTGCGTGGTGATGCCATCAGCCTGCCACTCATGCACCACCTGCACATCAAGCGGCTCGGCTGTCGGGTCATAGCCCTGCCAGAGTTCAGCAACGTTTTGTGGCGGCGGGCCACCAGCCAGCGGCGGAAAACTCTCCGCGGCAGCCGGTGGAACGACAATCGCGCAGATCAGCAGTGCGCACGCCACCTGAATGAATCGAACCATTGGCGATCACCCCTTTGGGCTACGGGCAGATGAACAGCGGGGCTGGCATCACCACAGCAGCCCTGACGCAGTGTTCTTCTTGCCCGTCGCTAAATTCTTTCAGCCGTCGCAGCCGGAGGCTGAGAGAACCTCGCT
>CALAZQ010000237.1 GCA_937926325.1 uncultured Planctomycetaceae bacterium
GCAGCCGCAGCCAACCCCGGCCCAGCCACCACTGACCTTTCCCCGCGGCTCCTGATGCCGGCTGATTGCAGACCGGAAGCCGCCAGGCGGCAACCGGCGGACGGGCAGTGGGTTTCGAGGTGGCGTCAACCGTACCGCGTGTCCGGGCGCTTCCGCTCCCGGCTTCCAGGGAACCGGAACCCCAGACCGGGTGACTGTTTTTTCGAGAGCCGCTACTCGCTGGTGTTTGGCAACATCCTGACGCCGGGGTTTTTGGCAAGCTGGGCAGAGCCTGCCGAAAAAACCGGCCAGGGAGGATCAGCCTGGTCGATAGCTCCTTCAGCGTCACGGTGCCAGTGAGCTGCAGTGGGCTTTGGTGAGATGGCTCTTTCACAGTGGAAGCGGAAAGCCGTTTGGTCGGCCCGGAGTCTCGTCAATCGGCTTGGCGGAGTGGCGACACCGCGGGAGGCAGTCTCCGTCGGTGACTGGGCTGCTTCAGCGACTGGCGGGGATGGCCTGCTGCTGCGAGCGGAGTCGTCCTGGCAGCTGCCCGCAGGTCGATCGGTGGCGGGCGATCTACCGCTGGCCGAGACAGTGGCTGCGAAGATCGACAATCGGGTTGGCCAGGCCCGCTATCGGCAGTATCTCAACGGAGTCGTCAGCCGTTCATTCGAGACCTTCGTCGCCTCGCTGCAGGGCGGCCGGGTGGGCCACAGCAACGGGCTGGTGGTCACGTCCGACAACCGGGTGCTCGCTGGTGGCACGGGGATCTTCTTCTCCAGCCCCCATCCGACCAACCCGTTGCGGCTGACCCATCTGCCGCGGCCCCGGCGGGTTGCAGGCAGCGTGGCGGTGCTCGCCTGCTTCGCCGGGGAAAACTACTACCACTGGTTCGTCAGCAACCTCGCCCGGCTGCGGCTCTATGAGGAGGCCGGTATTACGGCCGAGACCCGCTTCTATGTGCCGGTTGACAAGCCGTTTCAGCGAGAGTCGCTGCGGCTGCTGGGCATTGCGGCTGACCGCATCGTGCCGGCTAGACCGCAGACCCATCTCCAAGCCGATCGGTTACTGGTCTCATCGGTGCGGGATCAGCAGCTTAGTCCCGAAGACTGTGACTTCCTGCATCGGCGGCTCACCGGGCAGCTGGCAACTGAGCTGCCGGCCGATCAGCGCATCGTGATCATGCGGCGCCGGGCCGGCCGCCGGTCGATTGTGAATCAGCGAGCGCTGTTGCAGGCCCTCACCCCGCTCGGCTTCAAGCCGGTCTGGCTTGAGCGGCTGCCGCTCGCTGAACAGATCGAGCTGTTCTACCGGGCTGAGTGTGTGGTCGGCCCGCATGGGGCGGGGCTGTCGAATCTGCTGTTCTGTCGGCCCGGTGCGGTGGTGGTCGAAGTGGGTACGCCCTACCGGGTGCTCCCCTGCTTTGCCGAGATCGCCCAGCACCGTGGGCTGCACCATCACCTTGAACTGGCCACTCCAGTGAACCTCAGACAATTCGACCCAGTCGAGGGCGTTGGTGATTCCGACCTGCGGGTCGATCCTGCTGCCATTCGCGGTCGGGTCGAGCACCTGCTGGCCAGCCAAGAGATTGGCCGCCGATTGGCTGCGTGATTGGCAGACCTCCTCCTTGGGTGCTTCTCACGTCCCACGGAATCTTTCGTGCCTTTCTGGTGATCTGGCAGCTACATCCAACGGCCCGGCTCAGTATTGAGAAACTGAAGCGGCTGCCCGCCGCAGCCGGCGGTCGAGGCCGGTGATCAGCCGGCGGAGCCGACGG
>CALAZQ010000238.1 GCA_937926325.1 uncultured Planctomycetaceae bacterium
AAGTCAGTCCCACCACCAACGGTCGGCAGGGAGTTCGATGGCGTCGCGGGTTTTTGTCAGACGACCGTCTTCTTCGAAGCTCAGATTGGTCGGGTCGAGGGCCCGCCGGGGGGTCATTACCACTCCACCACCGATCGGTGTCAGCAGCCGGCTACCCTTGCGGACAGCGTTGACGGCGCAGTCGATCTGCTGGGGCGGTGTGAATCGTTCGATTGCATAGGCAGATTCGTCTCGGAAGATTTCGGCCCCCCAGTCAGCCCGGCCATAGGCGTCGTGCTCCTGCAGGAACGCGGCCACGATCGCCAAATCGATCAGTGTTTTCAGCTGGGCATAAACAGGGTGGCGGGCAGCAATCTGCGGGTATTTCAGGGTGAAGGCCTGGGTGAAGAGTTTGCTGGCCCGGCTCGAGCGTTGGCTGCTCTTGCGGCTGCCGTCCGGCATCACCATTTCATCGGCACCGAGAAGCTTGACGCCTTCACCGACCAGTTCGACCCCGAGGTTGTCCTCGCTGACCCGGAGGCACTCGTAGTTCGGCGTGAAGTACCACCGCTGCAAAGCATTCGCCGCCACACTGCCTGCCGAGGTCAGGTCGATCCAGGTGCTCATCCTGACCGGAGGTTTTTCCAGGCCGATCCCGATGAGTTTCATCCGGTAGTCGGCCTCGACCATCACTTGGGCATAGTGCGTCCGTGGCGAAATGCCATCGATGGTGACCGTCTGGGGGCCGAGTGCGTCCCGCATGCCATTGACAATCTCAAGCATGGTGCCCTGCGGATTGACCAGCCCAACCTTGCTCAGAAAGGCCTGCATGTTGGTCAGGCCTTCCTGGGTCGGATCGATTGAGCAGCCGACCAGCAGGTCGGCTGGCTGGCCGGGCGGGAAAGCCCTGAGCACTGCCGCCAGATCTTCCAACTGCACCAGAGGAGCAGTCGTTTCGACACCGATCGGCCGACCGAAGGCGTCGGTAACCCACGGTTCTGCCGGACCCGCCAGCACGATTTCACCAGGTTGATCATTGGTGGCCGGGTAGATGAAGACATACTGCACGCGGGTCAGGCCGGCGAGGTTTGCCATCTCTTCTGGAATTGGATCCCCAGCTTCGATTGCTGCAGTCACTGCCGCTTCCAACCGCCTGATCGCGATCTTTCGCAGTTGAGACGGCTGCTGGAGGTCGCCCGGCAACTGGCGGGCAGCTGCTTTTCGCCGCATCCGGTTGAGCGTTGCATCTGGCATCGCAAGCACCCGGAGGACGCCCTGGGCGTCCACGACAACGCCTGAGCCGCCAGCCTGGCTGCCAGTGCCGGCACCGACACCGCCGCCGCCGCCGCCAGCACCGCCGCCAGCACCGCCGCCAGCACCGCCGCCAGCACCGCCGCCAGCACCGCCGC
>CALAZQ010000239.1 GCA_937926325.1 uncultured Planctomycetaceae bacterium
CTCTACTGGTGGCTCACCACCTTCCTGCCAGGCTATTCCGGCTTTCGTTATCCGGCCAAATGGCTGACTGTCATGGCGCTTGCTGGCGGTCAACTCGCAGGGTTTGGCTGCGAACAACTGCGACGGCCGGCGGGCCGTCGGCTGTTGACCTGGCTGTCATGGCCGATAGCCTGCGCTGGCGTGCTGGCCATGGTGCTGGCTGCCACTGTGACGGCGGCTCTCAAGGGCTGGCAGCCTGGCAGTCTTGAGCCGCAGGAATGGGTGGCCCTGTTTGCCGTGGTCAGTGGTGGACTGCAGGCCGCAAGCATCTCGATGATTCTCTGGATCTTGCTGCGGAAAGGAGTCTCGGTCGCCGTTCCACTGCTCTGCCTGCTGGCGATCGATCTGACGGTTGGGGGCCGACGTGATCTGGTCGTTGGTCACCACAGCAGCCTGACCGAAGCGGCTTCCTATCTCGATGCAGTTGCCGAGGTGCGGCTGCCAGCGATGGCCGCGGTACAGCCACGAATGCGGGTGGCGGTGAAGGATGCGGCCAGTCCGCTCGTCACGCTGCTTGAACCAGAGCGATACGTCGCCTACCTCGGTATGACGACATTCACCCATACACCGTGGCTGTTTGAATGCGGCGTGGTCGGAGAGCAGAGCACCGCCATGCAGGCCGATGCCGATCTGCTTTTTCGACCTCAGATTGAGGAGGGCAGCACGATCGTCCCGCGGCGGGCCTATGATCTTTGCGGCGTCGAGTATTTTATCGTGACTAATCACAAACCGGTCCTGGAGACTGCCGAAACGCTGGCCGACGATTGGTCACTGCAGCAGAAGCAGGGTGAGTTTGAGGGGCTGCGGCCCCGTGGTGGTCCTCTGCCAAAGGTGCCGTTGGCGTTGCCCGGTGAACCGGCCGAACCACCATTGATTTTCGCGGTGCGAAATGAGGCGGCCCTACCCCGGGTGCGGATTGTCCGCAACGCTGTGCTGGTTCCGGCGGTTTCAAAGACTGACTGGGACTATTGGATTGATCTGCTGAAGCGGATTGCGTTTCCGAACCCCGAACTGCCCGATCTTATCCACAATATTGTTATTGAACGGTACGCAGCGGATGATGAAGTGGCACCGCCGACAGCCATGACCGACGATGTTGCAGCTGGCCTGACCGAGGCCTGTCGCCTGCTGATCGACGACCCCCAGCGGGTCGTGATCGAAGCTACCCTGACACAGCCGGGCTTTGTCGTGTTGGCCGACTCGTTTCATCGTGACTGGCGGCTGCAAGTTGCCAGTAGTGGCCAGCCTGCGAAGCCCGTACCGATCTTGAAAGCTAACCGGCTCCACCGTGCCTGCCGGCTGCCCGCCGGTCGCCATGTGCTGGACTTTCGCTATCGGTCAGACACGTTCGGACGCACCGTGTGGGTGAGCGTTGTCGCCTGGTTGATTGCCGCCGGATGCTGGTTGGGTGGGTCGCAGCGGGGCGAACCGCGGCCGGGATGCTGATTCCTGAATGAACCCGTCGACCTTCCGGTAATCGCCGCGGCTGAAATACTTTTCCAGCCAGACGTAGGCCACGATAAAAAAGTAACGGCTGCCCATTTCGCGTATCTTCAGTTTGGCCAGCCCCGTGCGGCGGTTTCTCCAAGTAATCGGGATGACCGTCCAGGAATACCCCCGAACAATTGCCTTCAGTGGAAGCTCCACTGTGATGTTGA
>CALAZQ010000240.1 GCA_937926325.1 uncultured Planctomycetaceae bacterium
AGGCAAGATAGATAACTCTCGTTTGGTGGAGCACATACCGTGCCGAACACCATTGGCAGGAGGCCCGAGCTTTCCGTGAAGGTGCATCCCCTCGCTCGTCAAACCGCTGACGAAGGAAGCCGGGAGCGGAAGCGACCGGACCGGCAGAACGTCTGACGAAGCGTCATCCGCTTGCCTCCGAGCTCGTCGGCTGTTCGTTACGGCCGTTGCGGGTGCAGCCGCGGCTGTGAGCCGACGGTGACGCGGTTGACCGCCGCCAGAAATGCCCGGGCCGCCGCCTCAAGCGAGTCAGTGGAGACGCCACGGCCCCGGTGCAACTGGCCGCGGTACCGCTCCGCCGTCGCCTCGAGTTCCACCGTCACCTCGGCCTGGGCATCTTTGCCGACCGTCACCGCCTGCACCCGGAAGTCGCGGCAGACCGTGGTGATGCCGGTCAGCTTTTCGATCGCCAAAAAGATCCCGTCGATCGGCCCATCACCGGCTGTGATGGAAACCGACTCGATCTCACCCTCTCGCCGGACCCGCAGGGTCACCGTCGGTGAGACGCCGCTCTCCGAGCTAACCGTGTAGCCCTCAAAGACAAACACCTCGGGCAGGCTGGCGAACTGTTGCTCACAGAGGGCGGCGATGTCACCGTCGTAGATCTCCTTCTTCCGGTCGGCCAGCAGCTTGAACTGATCGAAGACCGTCTGCAGCTGCTCGCCCGACAATTGATACCCAAGTGCCGCCGCCCGATCGGCGAGGGCCGCCCGGCCGCTGTGCTTGCCGAGCACCAGATCGGTCCGCTCCAGCCCGACATCTTCCGGCCGCATGATCTCGTAGGTACTGCGGTCCTTGAGCATGCCGTCCTGGTGAATGCCTGCCTCATGGGCGAAGGCATTGCGGCCGACAATCGCCTTGTTCCGGGGCACCTGGATGCCGGTGATGTTGGCCACCAGCCGGCTGGTCGGCACCAGCCGCTGGGTCACCACCTGCGTCTGTCGGCCATAGAAATCTGACCGGGTTCGCAGTGCCATCACCACTTCTTCCAGCGAGCAATTGCCAGCCCGCTCGCCGATGCCATTAATCGTACACTCGACCTGCCCCGCGCCCGCCTCGACCGCCGCCAGGCTGTTGGCCACCGCCAGGCCGAGATCATCATGGCAGTGGACGCTGAGCACTGCCTGGTCGATGTTCGGCACCCGGTTTCGCAGCGCCGCGATCACGTCGTACATCTGCCGGGGCGTGGCGTAGCCGACCGTGTCGGGAATGTTGATCGTGGTGGCTCCGGCGGTGATCGCCGCCTCGACCACCCGGCAGAGAAAGTCGACCTCGGTACGGGCGGCATCCTCAGGCGAGAACTCGATGTCGTCACAGCAGCTGCGGGCCCGGGTCACCCCGGCGACCGCCCGCCGGACCACCTCGTCCTGATCCATCCGTAGCTTGAACTCGCGGTGGATCGCACTGGTTGCCAAAAAGACGTGAATGCGGGGCCGGGCCGCCTCAGCCAGCGCCTCCCAGGCCCGGTCGATGTCGCGGTCGTTGCAGCGGGCCAGGCCACAGATGACCGGCTCGCGGACGGCTCGGGCGATTTCACGAACCGACTCAAAGTCACCCGGCGAGGCGATCGGGAAGCCGGCCTCGATGATGTCCACCTTCAGCTGTGCGAGTGCATGGGCTACCTCGATCTTCTCCGTGAGGTTCATGCTCGCGCCGGGCGACTGCTCGCCGTCGCGGAGGGTCGTGTCGAAAATGCGAACCGTTGAGCTGGCGGACATGATGGCTCCAGAGGCAGTGGCGGCGACGAACCGCCGACCGGTTCCCGCCCATAGAAACGGCTGGGGAAGCCCTCCACTGTACCCGACGGCACTCCCCGTGAGGAAGCCAGGGCCGCGGCCTTTGCGAATCTGCGGTTCGATGGTTGGGGTTCGGAAACGTACACTCAAGGGCTCTTGTCACCCCCTGCCTGCTCCTCAACCCAGCCGATGTCGACCGCAACGCCATCATCTGCCGTGCCGACGCAACCCGGCCCTGCCGCCGCGGGCCAACCAGCCACCGCCCATCCTTGGCTGCGTCGGCTGACGACAGCGGGCCTGCTGGTGACCGGCGGGCTTGCCTGGTGGTGGATCAGCACCCACCACTTCACCGTTGATGACACCGCCGAGCCCCCGGCCGCAGAACCGGCAACTGCCGCCGGATCGACCCCGCCGCCGGCACCACTGCCCGGCCAACACTTCGTGACCCTCAGCCCAGCCGCCGCAGAGGCGGCTGGTATCAGCCTTGTGACCGCCGACCGGCGGGTGCTGGGTGACCGCGTGACAGTGCCGGGCCGGCTCGACTATGACGCCCGTCACCGGGTCGATTATGCCTCGCCCGTGGACGGCATCGTAACGGCGGTGGGGGTCCAAGCCCGGGATGCGATAGCCGCGGGGGCGGTCCTGGCCGAGATTTCGAGTCCTGCCGTCGGCATGGCCCGCGACGAGGTCCGCCGGCGGCTCGATGACCGGGCGATCGCCGCCCGGGCCCTCGAGTGGGCCACCACTATTGCCACGAATGTCGAAGCGGTGCTCAACCGGCTGGCCAAAGGACCTGCCCCGGAGGCGATCCAGGAAGAGTTCGCCACCAAACCGCTCGGGGGTTATCGCGAAAAACTGCTCGGTGGCTATTCTCGGATGGTACTCGCCCAACGGATCGATACCGGCACCCGGCAGCTCGGAGAAGGTGGCATCCTCTCCGGCCGGATCGTCGATGAGCGTCGCAGCAACTACGAGGTGGCCCAGTCAAACTTCCGGGCCGCCTGCGAAGAGGCCCGGTTCCAGACCGACCAGGACCGGGCGAAGGCGAAGGCTGACTATGACCAGTCAGACCGGCAACTACGGATCGCCCGCGACCATCTGCACACCCTCACTGGCAGCCGGCTGCCCAGCCCGCCCACCACCGAGTCTGATGCTGACGGCCCTCCGGCTGATGCGGCCGATGCCTCGCTGAGTGGGCTTTTCCTGCGAGCCCCGTTCGCCGGCATTGTGGAAGACATCTTCATCGCCGAAGGAGAGCGGGTCGAGGCGGGTGACGACCTCTTCGTGGTGGCCGACACCCGCAAGCTCTGGGTGCGGGCCCAGATCCACGAGCGGCAGTGGACGGTCGTCGAAATTGCAGCCGGGGATCTCGTCGAGGTGACCGTCCCGGGAACCGAGGCGCACCACACCGTCGCCCGCGTCAAGCACATTGGGGCGACGGTCGAGGCCGACTCACGGAGCGTGCCGCTGGTGGCCGAACTCGACAACGACGACGCCCACTACAAGCCCGGCGGATTCGTCTGGGTGACGCTGCCGCTCGGCCGGCCCCAGGCCGAAGTGGCGATTCCCAACTCGGCCGTTCAGCACTACGGCGGCCAAGCCTTCGTCTTCGTACCGGCCGGCGGCCACCGTTATCGCCGACAGGATGTGACCACGGGGCTCGAGAAGGAGGGCTTCACCGCCATCCTTGCCGGCCTTGAAGACGGCCAGCAGGTAGTCGACCGGGGCAGTTTCACGCTCAAGAGCGAGTTGCTGCTCGACGCCGAGGAATAGCGACCGGCAGCCACCACGGTTGCCCACCTTCCGCCCCGGTGGCTCGCCATCCCCCGAACCTTTCCCGTATCAAAAGGCCGTTCGTTGCTCTCTGGCGTCATCAACGGGTCGCTGTCGAACCGGGCGGTGGTGATCGCGGTCTTCATCCTGCTCGCCCTGAGCGGCTGCTACGCGGCCACCCGCATTCCGGTCGATGCCGTCCCCGATCTGGTCAACGTGCAGGTCCAGGTGGTGACCGACGCCGGCACCCTGCCGCCACTGGAGGTTGAGCGGTACGTCACCTATCCGGTCGAGCTGGCGGTCAGCGGGCTGCCCGATGTCGAGGAGGTTCGCAGCGTCTCGAAGCTCGGCATCTCGCTGGTGACGATCGTCTTTGCGGAGGGCACCGACATCTACCTGGCCCGACAGCTGGTAGCAGAACGCTTACCGGAAGCGAAGAGCCGGATGGCCCTCGCCTCCGGCGACCCGCAGCTGGGCACGCTCAGTACCGCCCTGGGTGAGATCCTGCAGTTTGAAGTTCGCGGGCAGGATGTCGACCTGATGGACCTACGGAGCATCCTCGAGTGGGAGATCGCCCCGGTGCTTCGCGAGGTGCCGGGGGTGACCGATATCAACAGCCATGGCGGCTTCGCCAAAAGCTATGAGGTGCGGGTCGATCCCGACCGGATGTCCTCCCGGGGAATCGTCCTCGGCGAGGTGATCGGAGCGCTCGAGCGGAATAACATCAGTGCCGGCGGCGGCTACATCGTCAAGCATGGCGAGCAGCGGTTCATCCGCGGTGAAGCCCTGCTGACCAGCATCGCCGCTATTGAGCAGGTCGTGGTCCGCAGCCCGGCCGGGGGTGTACCGGTGCTGATCCGTGATGTGGCCGACGTCGCCATCGCCCCGCTGGTGCGGCAGGGGGCAGTCACCCGCGACGGCCGCGGCGAGGTGGTCACCGGCATGGTGATGATGGTCCGTGGCGAGAACAGCCGAAGGGTCGTGGCGGCAGCGAAGGAGCGGCTGGACGAGATCCGGCCGACCCTGCCCCCCGGCGTGACGCTCGAGATCATCTACGACCGCTCGGCCCTGATCGGCCGCACCCTCGACACGGTGCTGCACAATCTGGCCGAGGGCGGGCTGCTGGTGATCGCCGTGCTGCTGGCCCTGCTGGGCAACATTCGGGCGGGACTGATCGTCTCGCTGGCCATTCCGTTGTCGATGCTCTTCGCCGCCAATTTGATGTGGGCCACCGGCATTGCCGCCAGCCTGATGAGCCTGGGGGCGATCGACTTCGGGCTGGTGGTCGACAGCTCGGTGATCATGGTCGAGAACTGCGTGCGGCGGCTGGGCACCGCCCCGGCCACCGCCTCAAAGTGGCGGGTGGTGCGGGATGCCGCCCTCGAGGTGCGGGGGCCGACGATGTTCGGCGAACTGATCATCTCGGTGGTCTACCTGCCGATCCTCATGCTCGAGGGCACCGAGGGCAAGCTCTTTCGGCCGATGGCCCTGACCGTGCTGTTCGCCCTGGCCGGCTCGCTGGTGATCTCGCTGACCCTGATGCCGGTGCTGGCGGCGACGGTGCTGAAACGTGAGGAGGAACGCGAGCCCTGGATCATGCGGCTGTTCCATGCCGGCTACCGACCGTTGGCGGCTTTCGCGGTCGGCCATCCGCTGACCATCTCGCTGGTGGCGGCCGGGCTGGTTGCCATCAGCCTGCCGGTGGCGGCCAACCTGGGAGGTGAGTTCATGCCCCGGCTCGATGAGGGTGACATCCTCGTCGAGGCGGTCCGGCTGCCGAGTGCCACCCTCGAGGACTCGGTGCCGCTGACCACGCAGATTGAACAGACAATTCTCGGCTTCCCCCAGGTGCGGACCGTCTTCAGTAAGACCGGCCGACCGGAAATCGCCAACGACATCATGGGCGTGCAGCAGACCGATGTCTGGGTGATGCTCAAGCCGGTGGCCGCCTGGCCCGAGGCGATCGACCGCGACACCCTGATCGAGCAGATCGACGCCGCCTTGGCCGCAGCGGTGCCGGGGGCCCAGTTCGGCTTCAGCCAGCCGATCGAAATGCGGGTGGATGAACTGGTGGCCGGCGTCAAGGCCGACGTGGCGGTGCTCGTTTATGGTGACGACCTCGACACCCTCGGGGACCTCGGCAAACAGATCGAGAGCGTGCTCCGCGAAATCGCCGGCGCCGCAGACGTCCGGGCCGACTGGCAGGAGAATGTGCCGACCCTCCGGATCGATGCCCGGCCCGACCAACTGGCCCGTTACGGCATCGACGCCGCCGACGTGATGCAGACCGTGGCCGCCATGGGGGGCACCCGTGTCGGGGAAATCTATGAAGGCCGTCCCCGGTTTCCGCTGATGGTCACCTTCCCCCGGGTCTGGCGAGAAAACGAGGGGCTGGTCGCTCAGATACCGGTCGGGAGCACCGGCGGACGACCTGTGCCGCTTGGGGAACTGGCCGACATCAGCCGCTCGGAAAGCCCCCCTTCGGTTGAGCACGAGAGCGGCCGGCGGCGGACCTTTATATCGGCCAACGTCCGGGGCCGGGATGTTTCGAGCTTCGTGCAGGAGGCCCGGCGGGCGGTCGCCCGGCGGGTGCCGCTGCCGACTGGCTACAGCATCCGCTGGGGAGGTGACTTTGAAAACCTGGTTTCGGCCGGCAATCGGCTGTTGCTGATCACACCAATCGTGCTCGGGCTGATTGCCATGCTGCTCTACACCAGCTTTAAGTCCTTCCGGCTGGCCACTCTCATCTTCATCGCCGTGCCGGTGGCGGCCTCTGGTGGCATCGCGGCCCTGGCCCTGCGGGGCATGCCCTTCTCGATTGCCGCCGGGGTCGGCTTCGTCGCCCTCTTCGGCGTCGCGGTCCTCAACGGGCTGGTCTGGGTGGCCGGGGCCGAACACGCCCGCCGCGACGGGCTGGCCGACCGGGCCGCGGCCCTGGCCACGGCCGAGGCCCGGATTCGCCCGGTCCTGATGACCGCCCTGGTCGCCAGCCTCGGCTTCCTGCCGATGGCCACCGCCACCAGTGCCGGCGCCGAGATTCAGCAACCCCTGGCAACCGTGGTGATCGGGGGTCTGATCACCTCGACCCTGCTGACCGCCTTCGTCGTACCGGCCATCTACCCCTGGTTCGCCCCGCCGCTGACCGAGCCAGCCGGCGGCGACGACCAGCCCCCCAGCTGACCGGCAGCCTGTCATGGCCCGTAGCCGCTGGTATGCTCGGTGCGGGAAAATTCAACAGCTGGCAAAGACGGGAAACCAGATGACCCTGGGCGAGTTTCAGCGGCTGATCCGCACGATGTATCACGACAAAGATGCCGCCCGCGGTGTCGAGGGGACCTTCATGTGGCTGACCGAGGAGATCGGTGAGCTGGCCACCGCCCTGCGGAGCGGCACTCCCGAGGAACAGGCACTCGAGTTCGCTGATGTCCTCGCCTGGCTGGCGACGATTGCCAACGTGGTCGAGATCGACCTCGACGCCGCGGTGGCCGCGAAGTACGGCGGCGGCTGCCCCGGCTGTGGCCAGACCGCCTGCATCTGTCCCGATGCGGAGAAGCCATGAGTGGCCGCAGCCTCGTCGCCCTGTTGCTGCTGGGCTGGCTGACGTCTGCCGCGTGGGCGGTCACCACGCCATCGGGCATCGAGGTGGAGGTCGGCGTCGGGGGCACGCCCCGGGCCGGCTTCATGACCCCGGTCAGCCTGCGGCCGCCTGCCGGCAGCCAGCTGCCGGGCGACGGCTGGGTGGCCGTCGCCGCCGAAGACCCCGACGGCCAGTGGGTGCAGTCGCCGCCGGTGCGGCTCATTGCTACCGCCGACGGCGCGGCTGCCCGGCTGCTGGTCAAGCTCGGCCGCCGGGGCGGCGATCTCCAGATCGTGACGCTGGCGAAGGGCGATGATCCAGCTGCCGATCCATTCGACTGGCGGCCAGCTGCGACCGAACAGATTTCGCTCGAGAACGTCGTGGAGTCGACCCAAGAGCTGCTGCTTGTGCTCGGGTCCTTGGCTAACGCCGACCGGGCCGCCCGGCTGGCTGCCCGTGAAGACGGCTCGCGGGCGGTGGTGATCACCCTTGAGCCCAACACGCCGCCCACCGCCGGGGAACTGCCGGCTGGCTGCGGCCCTGCCGGGCTCACCTACGATGCCATCGACCGGGTGATCGTCTGCGGGCGGGCGGTTGCCGCCGGCGGATATGAGCAGCAGCTGGCCGATCTTGACGAGTGGGTGCGGCTGGGAGGCGACCTCGTCCTGCTGGCGGGAATGTCTCTGCCCGACATGGTGAAGGCCTCACCGATCGCTGCGGGCTGGCTGCCAGGCCGCTACGACCGGCTGGTGCCGCTGCGACAGGCAGCCGCCATCGAAACCTATGCCCGGGCCAGCCGACCGCTTGACCGCGATGCGGTCGATGCCCTGAAAGTCCCCTTGTTCGCGGCAGAGCCGCCGCTCGACGGCGTGGTGGAAGTCGCTGCGGGTGGAGCAGCCAGCGACCCGGCCTTGGTCGTCCGCCGGGCCCACGGCTTCGGCCGGATCACCTGGGTCGGCATCGACCTCGACAGCCGCCCGTTTCAGAACTGGCCCGGCACCGATTCGCTGCTGCTGGAACTGCTCGAGCGGGGCCGGCCGTCGGGATCGGCGGGCAGGGCAGGGGAGGTCCGCCGCGGCGGCCTCGACCTTGCCGGCCAGCTGCGGCTGGCCCTCGATCGCTACCGGGGAGTCGCCGCTATTCCCTTCGAACTGATCGCCCTGATCGGCCTGCTCTACGTGGCGTCACTCTATCCACTCGACTGGTGGCTGGCCTCGCGGGATGCCCGCCGCAGCTGGATCGCCTGGATCAGCCTGCCGTTGCTTGTCGCTGGCTTCACCGTTGTCGCCTGGCAGACCGCCCAGCGGTATCGGACAACGACCAACAAGCTGCAGACCACCGGCATCATCGATGTCGATCAGGCGGGGGGCTTTTCCCGCAGCGTCGGCTTTGCTGGTGTCTGGGCAGCCGAGAACGACCAGTTCACCATTGCTGCCGCGCCGGCGGGCCCGGTGCAGGCCGACCCGGCCCGAACCGCCCTCAGCTGGTTTGCCGCCTCGGGTCGCAGTCTCGGCGGACCCGATGCCCTTACCCCCCATCCGTCGCTGGCAGCGAGCAGCTACCGGTTTGGACGTACGGCGGCGGTGCTTGAACAGGTGCCTCAGGCTGCGGCCTCAAGCCGGCTGTTTGAGGCCCTCTGGTGCGGTCCGGCCGCCGCCGAACCGCTCAGTTCCACCCTCGACCGTACCGGTCAGGGCACCCTCCGCGGCGGGCTGGCAAACCGGCTCGACGTTCCCCTGGACAGCTGCGTACTGGTCCATGGCGGTTGGCTCTACGATGTCGGCCGGCTTGAGCCCGGCGAACGGTTTGACCTGGAAACTGGCCGCGGCCCGCGGTCGCTGGCAGCCGCCCTGACCCGGCGGCAGACGGTGAAGGACCGCAGCGTGCCGGCCCGCTGGGACGCCGACGACCGTGACATTGACCGCATCCTTGAAGTGGCGGGTCTGCATGCCGCCGCCGGTGGCCCCGGCTACACCGGTCTGGAGTCAGGCCGGCTTGGCCGGCTCGACCTGAGCCGGCTGCTGGGCCTGGAGCGGGCCATCCTGATCGGCCGCGGCCCCGCCGCGATCTCCTGGCAGGTCCGCCCCAACCAGCAGCCCGAGCCGGTTGCCGCCACGGCTGACACCACGACGCTGTGGCGGATTGTTCTGCCGGTTGCCGACTGACCTCTCACTTCGTTCCCGGAAGGAACCACGCATGATCGAGACTGTCGACCTGACCAAGAAGTACGGCGACTTCTTCGCGCTTGAGTCGCTGACACTGAAGCTCGATCAGGGCGATCTGTTCGGCTTTATCGGCCCCAACGGGGCCGGCAAGACGACCACGATTCGCATCCTCTCGACGCTGCTGTCGCCCTCCTGGGGCGAGGCCTACGTCTGCGGTCACTCCATCTACACGCACCCCCGCGAAATCCGGCGGGCGATCGGCTACATGCCCGACATCTTCGGCGTTTACGACGACATGCGGGTGATCGAGTACCTCGAGTTTTTTGCCGCCGCCTACCGCATCGACGGCCCGGCCCGCCGCAAGGTCGCGGAGCGGTCGCTCGACCTGGTTGACCTCGGGGTGAAGCGGGATGAACTGGTCACCAGTCTGTCCCGCGGCATGACGCAGCGGCTGGGCCTGGCCCGCGTGCTGCTGCACGACCCGCAGGTGCTGCTGCTCGACGAGCCGGCCAGCGGCCTTGACCCCCGGGCCCGGATCGAGATGCGGGGGCTGCTGAAACGGCTGCAGGACCTCGGCAAGACGATCCTGGTCTCGAGTCACATCCTGCCGGAGCTGGCCGACATCTGTAACCGGGTCGGGATCATCGAGTACGGCCAGCTGCTGGCCTGTGGTGAGGTGAGCGACCTGCTGGCCCAGGTTCGGGGCCGGCCGGTGGTGCGGCTGGAGGTGGCCGACGATCCCGAGGCAGCGGCGCGGCTGCTGGAAGACTGCGAGGGCGTTGCCGAGGTAACCGTCCGCGATGGGCTCGTGCGGGCGACGCTTGCCGAGGCTGCCGCCGACACCTCGCTGCTGCCGGCTCGCCTGATTGCCGGTGGGGTTCGGCTGCGGTCGATGCGGGAAGAGGAGATCAACCTCGAGACTGCCTTCCTCGAACTGACCAAGGGCTCGCTGGGCCGCCAGCCCGACGGAGCCCGGCGGGGCTGGGGAAAGCTCGAGGACGATGCGGAGGCCGGCGGCACGCA
>CALAZQ010000241.1 GCA_937926325.1 uncultured Planctomycetaceae bacterium
CCCGCATCCTGCTGTTCTCCGGTCGGCCCCGCGAGGCCGAAGCGATCGTACGGCGAGGGCTTGAGTCGCTGCCGCTATCGCTTGAATGGCACCGGCTGCACGCACGGATTCTGGATGCCCTCGGCCGTCCTGCTGAGGCTGCCGTTGCTCGAGAAATGGAGGAACGGTCCGCGCATCTGCTGGAGGTGAACTTTAACGTCGACTACATCGGTCCCCTCACCGAAAAAGTCGGGCTCAATCGGCTGTTGGCTGCATATGAGGCGGCTCGGCAGACAGCTGATACCGCCGATCTTGATCAGCGGCTTCGACAGATCGAGGCTGCCATCGGCGACCGACTGATCCCCGAGCGATTTCTGGCTGCCCAGCTTCGGGCAGAACTTGCACTCACAAGGGCCGAGCCTGAGGTGGCATTGAAGGCGATCGAGGCTGCTGAACAACTTGGAGGGGCAGGCCCACAGCTATTGCAGTTGAAGGCGGCTGCCTGGGAACAACTCGGTCGTCTCGACGAGGCCACCCGGTTGCGGGAGCGACTGGTGACCATCAGTCCTTCGCCCGAGCTTTTTCAGCTCCTGGCCGAGGCCCGGTCAGCTGCCGGTGATGCTGCCGGCCAGCAGCAGTTCCTTGCCCGCCGCGAACGCTTGGAGGGGCTCGCCGCTTATCGCCGCAACGATCCCGAGGAGGCACTGCCACACTTTGAGGAGGCGACCCGGCTCGACCCGGCGGATGGCGTGTCCTGGTATCACTTGGGAGAGATGCTCTTTCATCTCGACCGGAAGAACGAGGCGGCTGAAGCACTGAAACAGGCGTTGACCGTCAACCCGGGCGACGGCCGCAGCAGACGGCTGCTGGCAATCATTGCCGAGTGAAGCCCGCGCCAGCGTTCACACCATAGGCTTGCTCAGCGAGCCTCAAGCAGGGCTCCAATTCGTGGGTCAGCTAGTGACTCGGCGACGAAGTGGGCACCAGGAAAGGCATGGCTGCGGCTGTGGCCACCGGGGACGGCGACCACGACCGCCCCGGCTGCCACTGCGGCGGCACAGCCGGTGGCCGAGTCTTCAAGCACCAGCATCTGCTCTGGTGGCACGCCGGCCCGACTGGCGGCCAGTTGATAGATCTCGGGGTCGGGCTTGCCCTGGCTAACATCGGCGGCGGTAAGCACAAAGCCAAGCCGGTCCCGGAGGCCCACCCGGGTGAGCACATCGTGGGCGAACTCCGGCCCGCTGCTGGTGGCCACCCCGCGAGGCAGGTTCCGTTCGTGCAGCCTCCCGACCAGCTCGACTGCCCCGGGCATGGGCGCGAGTCTGGTCGCCAGCATTCCTTGGAAGATCTCCTTGGTTTCAGCTGCCAGCATCTCAACCGTGTCAGCCAGTCCGTGCCAGTCGATCATCGTGGCCAGGG
>CALAZQ010000242.1 GCA_937926325.1 uncultured Planctomycetaceae bacterium
TTGTTGTTGGGTTCATTACCGTTCACCTCACATAATGGAATCACAAAAAAACCCGAGAAAATGTTACCGGGTTCCACCACAGATCTCTAGACTCGTATATGATCCTACTCGTCTAGTCTGCCCCGAGAACTCGTCACAGCCTGCATTCGACCAGTCAGACACCTTCATGAATGTTTTTGCGCGGTCGCTGAGGACACAAGGTTCACAGGGACTTCATCGGGAAAAAGGGGTTGGGATCAGCTGATGTCCGTCCTCGTCAATCATTAGAGGCCGCAGGTCGAACGGGTGCAGCCGTTCCTCGCGCGGCAGGGTGGGGCGGGGCCAGCTGGCTGGCCACAGCCGTACAGTTCGCCCTGGCCGGATGCCTTCGAGCATCTCCCACATGTGAAAGCTGAGCCTGAGGCCACTGTCCCCGGGGGGTGGATTCTCTGAAGTCTCAATGCTGCGATACCGGATAGGCTTGGCATCGTTACCCTGATCATAGGTTCTCAGTGACGGCTCAGCGACCGCAAGATAGCCGCCCGTATCGGCCTTGAAGGCCGCCCGGGCCGCTTCAGACGATGCGGCATAACAGCGAGCGGTGACAACCCCTGCTGCGTTCTGTTCATACGCAATCTGCTCAATCCGGGCGGGCACACCCCGTAGTCGCTCGTGCTCGACAAAGCGGTTCGCCTGGCGGTCCAGGGCATGCTGTCGGCTTGCCACGTCGACCCAGATGTCAGTCAGCCGGCCCGGTCCATAGAGCGTTGCCCAGGTGCGGTTGATGAGAACCCGCTGCCCCTCCTCAACCAACGTCAGGTCGGAAAGCCGATCGCCCTGCCAAACCTGGGTGGCTGCGTTGACATCAAATGTCTGCTCGCCCTCAAGCAGCGGCGGTGGCTGAAAGACACTGGCTGATGTCCGCGCGGGGGTCTGGAGTTGTTCAGCTTCGGTCGCGGGGACTGCCCGGGCCGTCAGCTTGCCGGCTTCCGGATCGACCGAGACGATTTCCCAGACCCGGCCGCAGCGAGCATCACAGGTAAAATCATCCTCGAGTCTGACCACCCGGCAAAAAGGAGACTCCGGCGACCGCTCGTTTGGCTCGTTTTTGACCGTGGCCTCATAGTCAGTGCTTGCCAGCCGAACCTCAAACCAGCCGCGGGGGCCGAGATGAAACCAGCCAAATAGGTGAGTTCCCAGCGGCAGATCCTCGAGATTGGCCCGCCCGCCCCGGAAAAAAACCTCGGCATAGGGCAGCAGGCTGACATGGTGTGGCAGGTCCTGGTGGTATTTGTTTTGCGAGTCTGTCCGATCGGGCCGAAGGATCGCCATGCGATTAACATGATCGACCATCGTGAGTTCTGCCCCACCAGCATGAGCACTGCCAGGCGAGGGAAACGCCGAAACGTCGGCAATCGTCGTGCCATCAGGCGCGGATGGAACCAAGGAAGCTACCGGCTCGGGCTGTCCAGGTTTCTTCTCCGCCCCCAGAACCACGGCGGTGGCCGTCACCATCAGCAGGCCGCAGAAACCCCGTTGCCAAACAGCCATGTCAGGCCTCCACCTCAGAAATTCCACCAAGGCTGTCCGCAAATGACTCGGTTTCCACTCCCATCCGCTGGGCCATGGTCAGCAGCAGATTGCTCAACCGGCCCTTCTCGTTGACTGGCCGCGAGCAGATGCCATAGTGCTTCTTGGCGTCACTGAGGTCATAGCCGTCAAAGTGGCCGACGTTGTAATCGATATGTCGCCCGTGACGGAGACCCAGCCGACGGCCGCCAGCGAGAATAGTCGGAACGTTCGCGTTGCCATGGCTGTGGCCGTAGGCCATCCCGCTGCCGTAGAGCAGCATGGTCGAGTCGAGCAGCGTTCCCTCACCATCGGGAACTTCGGCCAGCCGATCGAGCAGGTAGGCGAACTGCTCAAAATTAAACCGGTCGCTTTCGGTGAGCCTCCGCAACTGCTCAGGGTCGCCGTTGTGGTGTGAGAGGGAGTGCCGGGTCTGGTTGATCTGAATCTCGGGAATCGGCAGTCCCTTGCCCTCATCGCCACTGCTGAAGCTGATGACCCGGGTCATGTCGGTCTGAAACGCCAGGACCATCAGGTCGTAGATGGTTCGGAAATAGTCGCCAACCTGCTGCTGGCTAACCTCATGGGTCAGCCGCTTCTCCATGGCTGTATCGATCGCTGGCCGCGGAATGTCGAGCCAGCGATCAGCCCGCTCCGTCCGAAGTTCAACCTCACGGACGCTGGTGAGGTATTGATCGAGCCGGGTACGGTCGTCCGCCCCGATGGCCCGCTGCAGGCTGCGGGCCTCGTCGAGCACTGCATCAAGCACGCTGCCAGTCTTGTGCAGTTCACGCCGCTCTTTCTCAATGCCACCGGCAGGCGCGTGGAACAGCCTTCGAAAGACCTCCGCCGGCTTGGTTTCGGCCGGCAGTTGGATACCGTCGGCGTTATAGGAAAGCGAGCGGCCCGTGTTGCTCAGCACCAGCGATGGAAACCTGGTATGCGGGGCTGTCCGCATAGCCATCAGCTGATCGACCGAGATGGAGTTGCGTTCAGTCGGGCCAATCTTCGCCCCTGTCAGCCAGATCGATTGGCAGCCGTGGTGATGACCAAGCCCATGGGGATGGTGCAGGCCGCTGATCGGGCTGATCGACTGCCGGTGGCGGCTGAGCGGCTCAAGCGAGCGGCTAAAGGTATAGTTCGCACCCGTCTGGAGAATCTGATAATCGAGGGTGTTCACTCCGTTGGGGAGATAGATGAACACGCTGCGGCCAACCGGTGCCGCCGCAGCAACGGCCCGCCGAGGAGCCATGCAGTCAAGCAGTGGTAGGGCGATCGACACACCGATGCCCCGGAGGAGATGCCGTCGATCGATTCGCCAGGCTCCAGGCACGTTTCTGGTCATTGCGCGTTTCCTTGTTGGTTCAAATTCTTCTTCGACGGCAAAGGTGGGCTGAGGGGTGTGTCCACCGGGAACCAGTTCACCATCAGCGGGTGAGAAAAAGATCGGACAGCACCAATGATTCCACGAGTGACCGCAAGCGGTAATCACCCGTCCGGCAGCTGGCTGCGATGGCCTTGATCTGCTCTTGATCATCGATTGTCATCGTCCGCCGCAAGGCGTAGGTCGCCAGCTTTTCAACCAGCGCCTCAGCAAACTGGTCGAGGTCGTCCAGCAGCAATTGCTTGAAGCTGGCAGGCCCATCGTAGGGTCTCCCGTCCGGTAGCTGCCCGCTGGCGTCGACCGGCGGATGCGGTCCCTGCCCATGCTGGACAAACTCATGGGTCCGCCAGCGGCCAATAGCGTCGTAGTTATCGAACGCGAACCCGAGAGGATCGATGCTGCGATGGCAGGCGGCGCATTGGGCGTGAGCCGTGTGAGCGGCCAATTTCATCCGGATCGTCGCCCGCGGAGCATCCACCGGGTTCGGCTCGATCGGCTCGACATTGGCAGGTGGCGGGTTTGGCGTCTTGCCCAAGATTGTTTCCGACACCCAGATGCCCCGGTGGACCGGCCGGTGTCGGGTGCCATCTGAGGTGAGCGACAATACCGCAGCCTGGGTCAGCAGGCCGCCCCGGTGTGAGTCGGCAGGCAGGGAAACCCGCTGAAAGCCCGCCAAGGGCGGCGTTGGCAGGCCGTAAAAGCGTGCCAGCCGGGGATTGACCACGCTCCAGTCGGCGTCGAGGAAGAGACGGATTGGGCTGTTTGTACGAAACAGTTCCCGAAAAAACTCGACCGACTCCGCCACCATGCTCTGCTCAAGCCAGGGGTCGTAGTCGGGGTACAGCTTGTTGTCGGGCGGGAACATGCCAACCTTATCAAGCTGCAGCCACTGCCGCGGAAACGATTCACAGAACCGTTCGACCTTTGGGTCAGCGAGCATCCGAGCCAGTTCACTGGCCAGCACCTCCGGCCGCAGCAGGCTGCCCGACTCAGCATGCTCAAGCAGCCGCTCATCGGGCAGTGAACTCCAGAGGAAGAACGACAGCCTCGAAGCCAGTTCGACCGCATCGACACGGTCACGCCGCACACCGGGATGCCCCTCGGCAATCGAAATAAACGATCGGGATGACAGAATGCCAAGCAGGGCTGACTTCCAGGCTGACCGGACCGACTCACCGCTCTCCCGCTCGGTGTCATAGATGGCCACAAAGCGATCGAGTTCAGCGGGAGCAACCGGCCGCCGCCAGGCCCGGCGGGCAAACCGGGTCAAGCTGGCAACGACCTGCTCGGTGGTTGCGTTGTCACTGACAACAAACTCCTCTCGTCGGGCCAGATCATCGTCGTGGTCAATCGGTCCCTCCCACTCGATCGAATCGACGATGAGAATGGGGAAAAGCGGCGTGCCCTCCTCATCGGTTATTTTTCGTTGCCAAGGGGCGCGTGAACGTGTGTCGGCCAAGGTCGTGAACACGTGGCTGTGGGCAGGTCGCCCTGCCCGTGGACTATTCGAGGGGCCATTGACCTCGTTATCAATCGACACGGTCAATTTGCCACCCAAAAACGCCTCGAACTCAAGGGTGACTGGGGCGTCCTCTGCAGCGATCACATCCTGCTCGAACAGCATCCGGTCGAGCTGTTTGCAATAAAGGGCCAGATGCGGCGGACGGCCCTCGCGATCGGGCAGGCCGCTGAGCCTGATTCGGCAGCGGTAAACCCCAGCCGGCAGGTCGTGGTTGCCGTGGGTCGGCCCCGCATTGCTGAGCCGATGGCCAGGCCACATCAGCAGCCGCACCTGATCGGCCAGCCCGAGGTCGTTCAGCAACGCCCGCTTCTGGGTATTGGGCCAGTCGAGCGCAAGGGCATCTTTTCGATAGGTCTTTGGAGTGGGCGGTCGGTCGGGGTAGGCCCGCTGAATCACCGTGCGGGCCGCCCGGAGATATTTTTCGATATGTGATGGAGACAGCGAAAGTTGCGACCCAAGCCGTCGAAAGCCGTGCCACTCGGGGTCAGGCGTCATTTCACCGGGGGCTGCCGCGTCGTACTCGACGCCCAGGAGATCCTTGACAGCATGGCTGTATTCCTCCCGGCTCAGCCGGTAAAAGGCCACCGCCGGCCGGGCAGCCATCCGGGCCCGCTCGCCCTGCTTGATTGCCGAACCAAGCCAGTTCACCACACCGGCGATTTCGTCGACGGTCGGCCGCGGTTGCTCTTCAGGCGGCATCTCACCGGCGCTGATCCGGCCCATCACTTCGGCCCAGCGTTCCGCCGTGTGGATCGATCCAAAGTCAGCTTTGAGCGTGTCGAGCCGGAAGCCACCTTCCTGCGTTTCGCCGTTATGGCAGGCGACACAGTGATGGTCCAGGAAAGGAGCGACCGCTTCAGCAAAGGGCTCAGCGTGGCAAGCGTACTGAATTGCCGTCAGCAGCAAGGCGGCACGAACCACAGCGACCGCTCGCCCCAGCAGCGAATGAGTTGTCCGATGAAGTTCCATGATAAGTGTACGTCGGGTGAAGTCCTCACAAAAAACTACGTTCCGATAGCACTGTCATTATGTTTCCGACCCTCGGCATTGAGCACTCTAAAAACCCGCCAATTTTCTCTGTCATTCTGCCATCAGCCGTTGCCACCCGGCGGTGCGCTCAGAAAAACACGGTTTCCGGACGTTCGCCAGGTTTTTTAAAGCCGGTATTGCCTTACGCGACAAGCGTGATCGCTATGAACCGGTCTGCATGGGTGTCGTCCCACGGATTTGGGCCCTGAGCTTCTCGGCGGCCGCTTGCATCTGGC
>CALAZQ010000243.1 GCA_937926325.1 uncultured Planctomycetaceae bacterium
CCGCCGGAGCACCGGCAGGACATCAGCAGCCTGCTCACCAACTCACGATTTGAAAGTCGTTGCATCGATACCGCGATCGATTGCCATAATGTCACGAAAGTGAACCGATGACAGCTGCGACGAGCTCCCTGTGGCAGATATCCATCCCTTTAAAGATAGCCCTTTCCCAGTTGCCTAGCTGGCCAGAAAGACTTCAATAACGCGGGTTCTTTCTGTTGTTCTTTGCCCCGATCCGTTGTAAGAGCCCGGTCTTCGACCTCGGAAAAAGGTTTACGCCATGCTGTTGAAGCAATCCTTCGCTAACGCTTTCTGTTTCGCTGCGCTATTCACGGCCTCAGCCTCGGCCGCCGACAGACCCAATCTGCTCTTTCTCTTTGCTGACGACTGGGGCCGCTACGCATCGCTCCTGGCTGAGATCGATGGCCCCGGTGGCATCAATGACGTTGTCCAGACGCCCAACTTTGATGCCGTCGCTCGCCGCGGCGTCTTCTTTCGCAATGCCCATGTCAGCGCGCCCTCCTGCACCCCCTGCCGGAGTGCGTTATTAACCGGCCGGCACTTCTGGCAGACGGGAACCGGTTCCATTTTGCAGGGAGCCGTCTATGACGACTCGATCCCGAGTTTCCCGCCGCTCTTACGGGAGGCGGGTTACGTCGTCGGCTACTCCCACAAAGTTTGGGGGCCCGGCCGACCAAACAACGCGCCTTACAAGAAGCAGGAGGCCTTTCATCGCCGCGGAGGCGCGATCAATCAGTTCTCCCAGGCCGTTACCAAAATGGTTGCCGAGGGCACTGCCCGGGAGCCAGCCAAACAAAAAATTCTGAACGAGGTGCGAGGCAACTTCCGCGACCTGCTTGACGCCCGGCCTGCCGACACACCCTTTTGCTATTGGTTTGGCCCAACCAATGTCCACCGCAAGTGGATCAAGGGCAGCGGCAAGGCTCTCTGGGGCATCGACCCCGATGCACTCACGGGCAAGATGCCCGCTTTCCTGCCCGATGTGCCCGAAGTCCGCCAGGACCTGGCCGACTATTTCGGTGAGATCGCCGCTTGGGATGCCGCCATCGGGGTGCTGCTCGATGAACTCGAACAGGCTGGTCTGACCGAGAACACACTCATCGTGATCAGCGGCGACCATGGTGCCCCCGGCTTCCCTCACGGCAAGTGCAACCTCTACGACTTTGGTACTGGTGTCTGCCTGTCGATCACCGGCCCCGGGGTCCATGGCGGCCGGGTGGTCGATGACATGGTCAGCCTGATCGACCTGGCGCCAACCTTCCTGGAGGCGGCTGGCCTGACCCCGCCGGCAACCATGACCGGTCGGTCACTCTGGCCGATTCTCCGGTCGGCGCAGAGCGGCCTGGTCGACCCGGCCCGCGACTGCGTCTACACCGGACGGGAACGGCATGTCGAAAATGCCCGCGCCGACCTCACGCCCTATCCGCAGCGGGCGATCCGTACCCGCGATACGGTGCTCGTGCTCAACTTCCAGCCCGACCGCTGGCCGCTTGGCGATCCTTACCGGCTTCAAGAAGGGCCGGAGCCGACGGTCGACGAACTGGAAAACAACACCCGCGTCACCCTGCCGGACGAGGATGCCGGCCCAACCAAGGCCTGGCTGGTCGGGGCGCGAAAGACCGAACGGTGGCGGGATCATTTCGACAAGGTCTACGGCAAGCGGCCCCGGGTCGAACTGTATGACCTGCAGAACGATCCCGACGAAATGCAAAACCTGGCCGACGATCCGGCGCACGAGGCAATCCGCCGGCAGCTGCAGCAGCGGCTGCTCGCCGAGTTGAAGCGAACGGGCGACCCGCGGCTGATCGACAACGGCCGGTTCTACGAAACGCCGCCGATGGCCGGCCCGCCTTATCCCGATGACCCACCCGGTGGCCGCAAAACCAAGAAATGAGTGACCCCGTTTTGAGAACAGCCGAGCATTGTTGCCGCCGGCGGCACCTGATCATGCTGGCTCTCTGCAGCCTTGGTATCGGGACTGCGGC
>CALAZQ010000244.1 GCA_937926325.1 uncultured Planctomycetaceae bacterium
CGGGGCGGGGGGTTGGTGATCCTGACGGTTCGCGATCCGGCAGCCCAGACCTTGACAGCACTGTCGCAGCAGATTCGTGACCTCACGCAGCGGGCCCGGACCGGTCGACTCAAGGCCTCTGAACTGGCTGATGCCACGCTGACGGTCACGAGCCTCGGTGACCGTGGCGTCGAGGCGGTCTGGGGCGTGATCTATCCGCCCCAGCTGGCCATCGTCGGCTTCGGCACGGTGGCCAAGCGTCCGCTGGTGGTGGCCGACCGGGTTGAGGCCCGGCTGACGGTGACGGCCACGCTCGCTGCCGATCACCGGGCCCTCGACGGCCATCGGGCGGGGCTTTATCTGACCGCAATTGCCGAGCAGCTGCAGCAGCCGGAGACACTCTGATGCCCGCACCGCCGCACCCACCGTTCCCTGAAGCCGCGGTTCGTGCCGCCGTCGCCCAGACGCTGCGGCAGATTGCTCCCGAGGTCGACCTTACAGCCATTCCCGATACGGCAAACCTCCGCCGCGAGTGCGATCTCGATTCCGTCGATTTTCAGAACTTCGTCATTGGGCTGGGAAAGTCGCTGCATATTGCTATCGCTGACCGCGACGCGGCTGAGCTGGTCACGCTGGCCGGCTGTCTGGCCCTGCTGGCCCACCGCCCTTCAGCGACCGCTGATTGACAGGGTCAGAAAGTGGGTCGCGCAGCTGATGCAGGGGTCGTAGCTGCGGATCAGGGTCTCGCACTGGCGGGTCAGGCTGGCATCTGAGGCGGGCTGCGGCTGGGCCAGTTCCCGGGTGAGGATCGCCGCCAGGTCATGCTCGACCTGGGCCTGGTTCTGCGACGTCGGGGGAATGATCGTGGCGGCGGTGACCAGCCCGGCGTCGTCGACGCAATAGTGGTGATAGAGCAGCCCGCGGGGAGCCTCGGTGGCATGGCAGCCGCTGCCGGCCCGCCGCGGCAACTCCAGCCGCGCTGGCACCGGCGGTGCCTGATAATCACGGACGATCGCAGTCGCATCCTCGATTGCCGCAAGCACCTCGATGCCACGGGCGACGATGCTCTGGTGCATCGAGGCGGTGGGCCAGTCGATGCCGCAGCCCTCGGCTTCCCGGCGGGCCTGGTCGGGTAACTGCGTCAGGTTGTGGCTCAGCCGGGCCAGCGGCCCGCAAAGGTAGGGGCTGTCATCGGCAGCCAGCCGGCTGTGCAGCGCGGTGCTCTGCCGCACCTGGAACTCGCGGCTGTGGTCGGGAAAGGCTGCAATCGGCACCCGCACTGGCTCGCTCCCGCCGCTGATGGCCAGGTCGCCATGATTCATCGGGTATTCGTGATCAGCAACAAGCGACAGCCGCCGCTGCGGGGGCGGGGCGGTGGGAAAGTCGAACCGGCTGACGACCGCGAGGCTGCGGTGGGCTGCCTCGAGGCCCTGCTCGAGGTCAGGCAGCAGGGCCCTGATCGCCGCCACATCAGGACTGCGATGGAAGCCGCCGACTGCGACATTGATCGGGTGCACCGCCCGACCGCCGACCGCTTCAAGCAGCCGGTTGCCGAGGGCTTTGAGGAACATGCCGTCCTCCAAAAAACCGGCATACTCAGGCGGCAGCGAAAAGGCACTTTCGCAGCCGAGGAAGTCGGGGGCGTGCAGCAGGTGCATGTGGAGGGCATGGCTGGTGATCCACTCACCGCAATAGAGCAGCCGCCGCAGCCGGTTGATGCCGGGTGAAACCTCGAGGCCGAGGGCCTTTTCCAGGGCGATGCACGAACTCATCTGGTAGGCGACCGGGCAGATGCCGCAGATTCGGGCGGTGATGTCGGGCACCTCGGCGAGGTCGCGGCCCCGCAGCAGCCGTTCGAAGAACCGGGGCGGTTCATAGATATTGAACTCGGCAATCTCCACCCGGCCATCGACCAGCCGCACCTTCAGCGCCCCCTCACCCTCGACCCGAGTCAGTGACTTCACCGAAATGCCACGAATGGTTTTCATGGGGCTATTTTTTGCGAGTAAAGAGGTTGCCGGGAATTGGAGGATTCACCACGAAGGCACGAAGGACACGGAGGGATTGTTCCCCTGAATCCCGCAGAGGTAAAATTTCGTGTGCGTTGGTTCTGCGTCGATGGTTGCCTCTGTTTCCCGGTGAACGCCAGTCATGACCCTTGCCGAATTGCGTGAAGAAATCAAGAAAATCGTTGATCAACTGCCGGAAGAACGGCTGCATTCACTTGCCGACTACGCCCATTTCCTCGAACGTCCACCGTTGGCGACACGGCTGAAAAATGCTGAACAAGAAATAGCGGCGGGCCGGGGTGTCGCGTGGCGTCAGGTGCGGGGTGATGTTTGAGGTCATTCTTTCGCCCGAGGCTGAGCATTTCTTTGCTGCGGCTGATGCCCCGCTGGCGAAGAAATTGGCGAGGTGTTTCA
>CALAZQ010000245.1 GCA_937926325.1 uncultured Planctomycetaceae bacterium
ACCGCGGCTCGGTCGGCCGCTGCTCGCCCTGATGTCGGCAACGAGGTACGATGTCAGCCGTTGTCGCCGGCCGTTCCTGGCTGGTATCGGCGTTGCTCACACCCTCAGGACTCCGTCTGTGTTTTCAATTCCAACCGATGCGAAACCCGGCAGGCTTTGCCGCCGCCTGCTTGCCGCCTCGACCGCCATGGTGGTCCTCGCTGGTTCCAGCCTGCCGGCGGCGGACGCGGTTCCCGCGGCCCTCGCTGCGTCAGCCGACTATGTTGAGGCCTTCAACGACCGCGACTACGACGCCCTTGCGTCGCAGTGGACCGCCGACGCCGAACTGGTCGAAGGGGGCAGCCGGGTCGTCGGCAGGGAAGAAATCGTGGCGTCAATCCGCGGCTGGCTGGATCGGCATCCCGACGCCCGCATCGGCATCGAGGTCGGCACGGTGACCCCGCTGGCCGAAACCCTCGCCCGGGTCGAGGGCATCATGACCTTCAGCCGCACCGCCGACGCCCTGCCGGTGGTCTCGCGGTTCATGAGCCTGAGAGTGCTGGAAGAAGGATCCTGGAAGCTGGCCGAGTCGGTGGTCGAGCCCGCCTCGGCGGCCGCCGTCGAGGACCTCGACTGGCTGCTCGGTTCGTGGTCGTCCACGTCGGCCGACGGCGGCAGCATTCAGGCGACCTTTGAAAAGGTGGTTGGTGGCCATGCCATCCTCGGCCGGATGACGGTCACCGCCGCCGACGGCTCAACCCTTGAGGCCATCGAAATCATCCACGCCGACCGCATCGCCCACGCGCTGCGGTCGTGGGTGTTTGATTCACGCGGCGCGACCGCCACGGGGCTGATCGAGTCGGACGGTATCACCCTCAACCGAACGCTGGTCGGTACCCCCAGCCCCACCAGTGGCGGCCGGCGGTCGAGCTGGGTGCAACTGATCATGCCGGGCGGTGCCGATGCCTTCACCCTTCATTCGATTGAACGGTCGATCGACGGCCGGCGGCTGCCTGATGCCGACCCACTGCATTTCCGGCGAACGGACAGCAAGTAATTCTTCTCGCCCGCAACCTCGTCCTTTCTCACCACCACGTGGAGTTTCTCCCCATGCCTGTGTCATCCGGAAGCCGTTGGTTCCCCCTGTCAGTTTTTGCAACTGCGGCAGCCATCGGCCTGCAGCTGTCACTGCCGGTCACCGCGTTGGCCCACGGCGGCGGTGGCGGCCACATGGGCGGCTTTGGCGGTGGCGGCCGGATGGGCGGCTTTGGCGGCGGTGGTCGCCCAATGGGCGGAGGATTCGATGGCGGCATGCCCCGTGGCCCGGCCGGCCCAGTCGGCCGACCAGCCGGCGGCAAAGCAGCCGGCCCCGGCAAGGCTGCACCCGCTCGGGCTGACGGCGCCGGCCACTTTGCCGGCCCGGGTCAGATGTCCCGCGACGACTTCCGGCAGCTTGCCAATCGTTCGCTTGCGGGCGGTGTTGGCCGTGGCGATGTACGAGCTTATTCCGCCGCCGCGCTTGCCACTCGGGGCGATGCGATTCGCGGCAACTTTTATCGGGGCGGCTGGTACGGCGGTGCTGGCTGGTATGCCAACCACTTCCGGCCCTGGTGGCCCGGGGCCTGGTGGGGCGGCTACGGCTGGGGTGTCGGCACCGGCCTGCTGGTGGGCCTCGCCTGGGCCGACCTGGCCCGCTGGGGTGGCTATGGCGCAACACCCGTCGCCTACAACTATGGCAGCACGGTCGTCTACGGCGATGACGGCGTGAGCGTCCAGGGGGAAAGTGTCGGCTCGGCTGAGGAGTATGCGGATCAGGCGGCGACGATCGCAGCTGCGGGTGGAGATGATACTCGACTGTCCGACAAAACCGAGTGGCGGTCCCTCGGCGTCTTCGCCATGGCCCGGGACGGCGAGACCAACCCGAGCACCTTTCTCAATCTGGCCGTCGATCAGCAGGGGCACCTGCGGGGCACTTATTACGATGCGGTGTCTGACTCAACGCAGAACGTCACCGGCAGTGTCGAGAAGAAGTCACAGCGGGCCTGCTGGACGATCGGTGACAAGAAG
>CALAZQ010000246.1 GCA_937926325.1 uncultured Planctomycetaceae bacterium
AAACCCAAAATGGCTACTGTTTCGGGGGTGGCTTCTTCGGGATGCCCCGGACTGGCTCGTTGCTCTCTATGGCAACTACGGAGAGGAGTTCGCAGCCTGGATTCACGACAAGCCGACAATCAAGGCTGGATTGGCGTGGCTGATGGATAAAGCGATCGACTGATGCCAAACATCGGAGTCATCCTCGTCGCCGCCGGCCAGAGCAGCCGCTTCCGCGATGCCCACTACAAGAAACCGTTCGCGCCGCTTGCCGGGCGGGCGGTCTGGCTTCATGCGGCGGAAAAATTCCTCGACCGGGATGACGTTAAAAAACTCGTCGTGGTCATCGCCCCGGACGACCGCGAAATGTTCCTCGACAAGTTCGGCGCAAACCTCGCCTTCATGGGCATCGAGTTGGCGGAAGGCGGCGACAAACGGGCCACGTCGGTGCGGAACGGACTGGCCAAACTCTCTGCTGACATCGACCTGGTCGCCGTCCATGACGCCGCTCGTCCCTGCCTGGCGACGAAGTGGATTGACGAAGTAGTCGCCGCCGCCGGCCGGACCGGCGCCGCCATCCTGGCGACTCCGGTGACCGCCACCCTGAAACGCGTGAGCGGCGACCAGACGATCACCGACACCGTGGACCGCACCGGCCTCTGGGAAGCCCAGACCCCGCAGGTCTTTTCCCGGCAACTGCTGACCGACGCCTTTGCGGCCGACGCAGCCGACACCGCCACCGATGAGGCCCAACTGATCCAGGCGGCCGGACATCCGGTGACCGTCGTGCCCAGTTCACTGATGAATCTCAAAATCACCACCCGAGACGATCTCCGACTGGCCGAACAGGTACTCAAGGTGCTGCCCAAGCCGAGTCTTGGCGGCCCTGCTCACCCCTTTGCCGACGATGATCGCTGGCGATAATCATCCTCGCTTCCTCCAGCACGGCCCCATGCCTTCCGACCTGTTCAGCGACCTCACCGACCGTGGCCTTGTCCACCAGAGCACTGATGCCACCGCCCTGCGAGACTGGCTGACGACCCCGGGCCGCCGGATCTATGCCGGCTTCGACCCGACCGCCGACAGCCTCCACGTCGGCCACCTGGTGGCAATCATGCTGCTGCGGCGGGTCGCTGCTGCGGGCCATGAGCCGATCGCCCTGATCGGTGGCGCGACCGGCATGATCGGTGACCCGAGCGGCCGCAGCGAGGAACGAAACCTCCTCTCGCCCGAGACCCTGCAGGCAAACATCACCGCCGTTGAAGCCCAGATACGGCGGCTGTTGGAATCGGTCGGCCAGCCGGTTCATGTGGTGAACAATGCCGACTGGATGCGGGGCGTCGGCTATCTCGAATTTTTGCGTGATGTCGGCAAGCATGTGCCGCTGTCACAGATGCTCGGCAAAGACTCCGTCAAAAGCCGGCTGGAGCGTGACGGCGGACTTTCCTACACCGAGTTCAGCTACATGCTGCTCCAGGCCTGGGACTTCGTCCAATTGGCCGACAGCCACGACTGCCGGGTCCAGATCGGGGGCAGCGATCAGTGGGGCAACATCACCGCAGGCATCGAACTCGGCCGCCGGCTGCGGTCTCTCGACCTGCATGGCATCACCTGCCCGCTGCTGACCAAGGCCGATGGCACGAAGATGGGGAAGACTGCGAGTGGTGCCGTCTGGCTCGACCCAGCCCGCACCAGCCCCTATCGCTTCTACCAGTACTGGATCAACCTGGACGATCATGACGCCGGCTGCTGCCTCGAGCGGCTCACTGAGGTGCCGCTGACAGCCTGCCAAGCGTTGACAGCCGAACGGGCCGACAACCCGGCTGGCCGGGCCACGCAGCGGCGGCTGGCCGAGGAACTGACCCGGCTGGTTCACGGCGAAGCCGGCCTGCAGGCCGCCCAGCAGGCGACGGCTGTCTTTTTCGGGGCCGCCTTCGAGAGCTTGGACGACGCAACGCTCGCTGAGATTTTTGCCGACGTCCCCAGCCATGACTTTGCCCGGCAGCGGCTCGATGGCGAGGGCCTGCCGCTCACCGAGGCGCTGGCGGCGGCCGGCCTCGCAGCGACCCGGTCAGCCGCCCGCCGAACGATCGAGCAGGGCGGCGCCTACCTCAACAACAACCGGATCACCGACCACGCCTACCGCATCACCCCGAACGATCTGCGGGATCGGTCACTGATCGTACTGCGGTCGGGCAAGAAGTCGTACGCGGTGGCCCGCTTTAACGCCGGGTCATGAATCGCTCGCAGCCTCTGACCAGGAACGGCGTCATGAAAACTCTTCCCGGCCTGCTGATGGCTATCCTCGGGTTGTTCGCGGGCAGCACCGGCCAATCGGCTGCGGCCGCCGAACCACCGGCATCACCACGAGCCGAAGTGTCGCTCAAGGATCGTCTGGTCACCGGCCTGCGGGCGGTGCGGCCCGATGATGTCGCCTTCTGCGAACAGGTGGCAGAGGCCACGCAGACCGGCCGGCTTCCGGCCAAACTGGTTGATCGCACCTATTTCTGGGCGATCGGCCGGGGCAATGACTATCCGCTGCCGTCATTTGCCAAGGCGCTCGACATCCAATGCCGGCGGCTCGGCATCGCCTGGCCCTGAGGAGGTGGCCGCGGTGCCACTCCTGTCACCCCCGGTTGGGCCGGACAATCGAAGCACGACGTAGCCGTCGTTCTCATACACCTGGGGCAGCACAAGCCCTGACTCAGCGACACTGGAACGAGGTGCCACGATATAGCTGGTTTGATAGCGGCGGGCGACATCGTCGAGGCGCCGCGGGCCCAGACTGACCGTGCTGCGAGCCATGCCTCGCAGGCTCCCGTCGGGGGAGTAACAGTCGAGGATTCGCTGCCGCCAGGCGATGATCCCAGCCGGATCCTGCGGAATGTTTTTCCAGGAGACCACCTCGGGCCGCTCGGCCCGCCAGTTGAAGCTGGCAGCCCCCCGCGGTGTCAGAAACTGAGCGGTCGGCGGAGTGTTGGCTCGAATCCAGTCGCAGACATCCTGCCAGGCCGCCGCCGCAACATGCTTGTCACTGCGGGCGGTCAACTGGCGTCCGGGCAGCGGCCAGTGGCCCACCTGCATCATGAGATCGACCAGCAGCAGACCGAGAACGAACCACTGCAAGCCTCGCCGCCAGGGGCCAGGAAGCGGCCCGGCTGCAGCCGCCCTCGCTGGTCTCGGAACCGGCCAGAGGGCGGCGACTGTCACCGCGGCCAGCGCGAGCGGCACGAGCCCATCACCCAGCCTGAACCAGTAGTAGCGGAGCAGCTTGTAGGCGGTGTCGGGAGCGACCGCCTCGCTCAGCCCGATCAGCCAGCCCAGCCCCGAGAGACCGATCGCAGCAAGTGTCACGCAGACGATTCGGCGTTTAGGGGCCGAGGCGGGAAGTCCGGCGGTCACCACCGCCCAGAGGCCGATGGCCAGCAGATGCCGGCTGATGAATCCTTCGTGAAACGTCCGGGGCAGCAGATGATGCGGCAGCCGGTCGACCACGTAGATGCGGGCCGCCTCAGCCTGCACCTCCGGCGGCACCCCGGCAGTGAGGAGGACAGCGGGGACGAAACCGACCGCCGCGGCCGCGAGCCCACCCACGACGCAGCCGATTGAACCGGCTGACAGACCCGCTGGCTCTTCTGCGGGTGCCCGGGCATCCCCATTCCCCCCCCAGCGGCCAAGCAGACGATCGCCGAGGGCAGCCACCAGCGTCACGATCATCATCCAGCCACCGACCAGCGGATGAAATGCCGCGGCCAGGCCACCCCCCAGCCAGCCCAGCCACCATCGGCCGGCAGCCAGCTCCCCCCAGGCAGCCAGCACAGCCGCCCAGGCGAACACCTTCGCCTCGCAGCCGCCGATCAGCCACTCACCAGCCATGGTGGTCGAACGGACAGCCAGCGAGCAGAGGGCGGCGGCCAACAGCCGCTGCCCTGCAGTCACGAGCAACGGCCGCACCGCGTGGCGAAAGCCGGCCGCCAGGAACAACCAGCCAGCCCAACGGCCGATCCAGGCGGCGGTTGTCAACGGAAGCGTCCCCGCAAGCGGCCCGAGCAGCCGAAAGAACAGCCCATGGGCTCCCTGAGACTCCAGAAAAAAGTCGCCCCCGCACCAGGACGGGTCGAAGGCATGGCGGGCCTTGGTGAGGTAATGGGCCTCATTCACGTCAGGTACCGGCCAGGCCCCGGCTGCCGCGAACACCGCCGTGATCAGCAGCCATTCACCGATCGCCCCTGCACACGAGTGGGCTCGGGGCTCACAATCCCTTTCGCCTCGCATTGAAGCCCTCTATAACGCTGTCCGCTGAACCATCTGCCCGCCGGTGCCCCGGTTGTTCAAACCTCTGACGACCGACCACCGGCCCTCCAGCCTATCGTCAGGCTGCCCAACCGACGGAGCCCCGATGCATCATCCGCCTCCCCTTCCGCCCCCTGGAGTGCCCGGTAGCCGGCTGCGGCAGGCCCTTGCCGATCGGCCGATCACAGTCGTCGGTGCGCCGTTTCCGCTCGCCGCTCGAGAGATCGAACGGCAGGGGTTCGCGGCCTGCTACCTCTCCGGGGCGGCCCTCTCTGCCGGTCTGCTCGGGGTGCCGGACATCGGCTTGATCTCGCTGGAACAGCTCTGCGAGCAGACGTCCCGGCTGGCAGCAAGCGTCGAGACGCCGGTGGTCGTCGATGCCGACACCGGCTTCGGCGGCCCCGACGCCGTCGCGGAAGCTGTCGCCCGCCTGGAAGCTGCCGGTGCGGCGGCCATCCAGATCGAAGACCAGGTTGACGCCAAGCGGTGCGGGCACCTGACGGGCAAACAGGTGATCGCCATGGACGAGATGGTCGAGAAGATCGCCGCCGCCTGCAGGGGTCGGCGGTCCCCCGAGACGGTCATCATTGCCCGCACCGATGTCCGCAGCATCGCGACGCTCGAGGACTGCCTCGATCGGCTCACTGCCTACCGAGCCGCAGGCGCCGACTGGCTCTTTCCCGAGGCCCTCACCAGCCGTGACGAGTTTCTCAGGGTCGGCCAGTGGCTGACTGACTCGGAGTGCATCGGCCTTGCCAACATGACCGAATTCGGTCGGGGGCCACTGCTCACCGTCGAGGAACTCGGGGCCGCCGGGTTTGCGGCGGTGCTCTACCCGGTCACCCTGCTGCGGCTGGCGATGAAAGCAATCGAGGTCGGCCTTGAACTACTCGCCGACGAGGGCAGCCAGCAGAACCTGCTTGACCTCATGCAGACTCGCGAAGAACTCTATGACTTGCTCGACTATGATCCCGCCCACCCAGAAGCCTGGCGGCAACGGCTGGGTATCGCCCCCGAGGAGTGCTAATGGTTTCCCCCTCTGCAACCCCACCCGCCAGCCGCGGCCTCGCTGGCATCATTGCCGGCCGGACCGCCATCTGCTCGCTGGACGGCACGCTGCGGTATCGCGGCTATGCCATCGCCGATCTGGTGACGGGCAGCTTTGAGGAAACGGCCTATCTGTTGCTGCATGGCAGCCTGCCGGCCGCGGCGGAACTCGCTGCCTTTGCCGGCCGCATCCGGGAGGCAGCCCGCTCGCTGCCACCGCTGGTGACCGAAATCTTGGCCCGACTGGCCGAGGCGGCCCCACAGGCCTCGACGATGGATGCCCTGCGGACTGCGGTCAGCGTCCTGGGCCAGCTGGCTGGTGACAATGGGCCGCAGCTGCCGGTTGACCAGACCTCACTGAAAACAGAGACGGCTCGCGGCGAGCGGCTGATCGGCCAGGTTGCGGCGGCACTGGCCGCCTGGGTCGATCTCACCAGCGGTCGGTCTCCCGCGGCGTGGCCGGACGAACCCCTGGCAGCCGCCCTGCTGGGCCGGCTGCGGGGCGGGCCGGTGACGGCGGTCGAAGCTTCGGTTTTCGACACCACGCTGATCCTCTACGCCGAGCACGAATTCAACGCCTCGACTTTTGCCGCCCGCACCGTCACCTCAACCGGTGCCGACATGCATTCCGCCGTAACAGCCGCGATCGGGGCCCTCAAGGGTCCACTGCATGGCGGGGCCAACGAACAGGTGCTGGAGCAGCTGGGTGACATCGGCAGCCTCGATCGGGTTGAACCCTGGCTGGCCGAACAGCTGGCGGCCCGCCGGGTCGTCATGGGGTTTGGCCATCGGGTCTACAAACAGGGTGATGTCCGTGCCGTCCTGCTGGCCGACGCCTGCCGTCGGCTGATTCGGGCCGAGGGTGTGGCCGAGTCCCATCAACAGCTCGAGCAGTTGGCCGACCGCCTTGAAGGCTTGATGCTTGAGCAGAAAGGCCTGAAGCCGAATCTCGACTGGCCCGCCGCCCGCGTCTATCACGCGGTCGGCCTGCCCATCAGCGTCTTTACACCGATCTTCGTCGTCGCCCGGATGAGCGGCTGGACCGCCCATATCGTCGAACAGATGGCCGACAATCGCCTGATCCGGCCACTCGCAGACTACTGCGGCTCACCGCCGCAGCACTATCGGCCGTTGGCGGAGCGGGGCTGACTCACCGCGTGCTGGCCGACTGGGCAGTCGAAGGCTGAGCGGCCGCCCCGGCACCAGCGGCGGCCGCTTCGACCATTGCCTGGACCGTGACGACCGGCACCGCCCCCTCTCCGAGATCGGTCGTGATGGTCAGCTGCCGCTCAATGCGGCCACTGGCATCTCCCGCCTGAAAGGTCACCGGCAGAATATGGACCTTGGCCGGCTTTTCTTTGGCCGGGCAACTGAGACAGCCGTCGCTGCAGACGATTCCGGTCACCGCGAACGGTCGGTTGGCCCGAACCACGATATTCTTCGTGACACTGCCACCCGGGGCGACAGTACCGAGCGCCAGCAGTTGGGGACTCACCGTCACTGCTGCCACCACCCGCCCCTCGACATCCATCGGGATCTGGGCAGCCCGGGGATCGTTGGTGACCAGAATGAGTTGGTCGTTGATGTACCCGGCCGGAGCATCGGGCCGCAGCCGCAGCGTCAGGTCGTAGGTCGACTGGCTGCCAGAGTGCCGCGGCTTGGACAGCAGCACTTCAAAATTCGCATTGGCACTTCGGACATCGCTGATTTCCCAGGGAGCAGAACCGATATGGGTCACCCGCACCCGCTGCTCGGCCCCGCGGCCCAGGTCAACATTTCCCAGATTCACCGATGGGGGCTCGAAGGTCACGTCGCCGCGGATGTTGCCAGCCACCCGCAGCTGCACTTCGGCCGTGAACGGCCGGTCGAAGGTAACCGTCAGCGTGGCCCCGTGCTGCCCGAGAAAGGTGCGGGTGTTGAATGTTGCCACCACCTCGCTCGTTTCATGCGTCTTCAGCAGTTTCTTGGTGACGCTGGGTGAGGTGCAGCCGCAGCTGGTCCGAACCCCGCTGACATGGATGTCTTCTTCATAGAGGTTGCGGAAGACGAACCGATATTCTGTCTTTGAGCCCCTGGCCACCGTGCCAAAGTTGTGACTGGTGACCGAGAACATCTTCTTGGCCCACTCCTGAGCATTAGCCGGCTGGCCAGACGCTGCCAGGCCCGCAGCTACAGCAAGAAAGACCGCCGCCCGGCGAATGAAACCAATTTCCCGCCGGGTGGCCGACTCACTGACGTTACGCTGCCGCAATGCCATGACGATGCCTGCTTTCCTGCTGGCGGGTCGGTAAGACTCTGCCGATCGAGGCAGCTGGCCATTGCCGTCGCCACCTTGGGCCACCATAGGAATGCCTCGCGGGATTCCCACTGAATGAGCCTTCGCGGAAAGCGGCAGCCTGCTTTTCCGAACCGATTCTAATAATTTTAAGCGTAGAGAGCGCATGGCGGAGAGGTCAAATCGAGGGGAGCGGGGTGCGGGGGCTGAGGGGTCCTCACTGACTGTCAAGTATCGAGGCTGAGGCGGGCCCCTTCGAGCCGAAATTGGCCATTTCCTGGCAAAACACCCGCGATTCCGCCCCTTCAAGCCGTACAACCCAGCCAGCCGCACCCCAGTCGTGCCGATCCACGGTATAATCCGGTGGTTCCGGCAAAGATTTGGGCTGTGCAGCCGCCGATAACGGGTGGTTGGCAGTCGGGCTGGAACAGCCCGCGAGATTGCCGTGGCGGTCACGGACTTCGTTACGGGGGCGTACTGGTTTCGACCGGATGGTAGGAGGTTCAGATTGCGTGCCGTGGTTGGTCGGCAGGCCACGAAAAAAGTCGACCACAGCTTCAATTGCCGAAGCTCAGTTCTCTCTGGCTGCTTAATTAAGCCGCCCCGAGCGATGGTCCCAGTCGGAAGGACCTCCCAATCGGTCGCCAAATCCGACTCGCCCTGTTTCACCGCCTGATACGGCCAGGGTCAAATTTGTTTCGGGCTGGTGGAGATGGCACCCTGTCGGCCGGGGGCCTCGCCGCGAGATTCAAATTGACCGAATACGCACGTAGACGTCTGGGCTGACACATTACGGGACGCGGGTTCGATTCCCGCCGCCTCCACTTTTTCCAGCGGTTCATTGTGGGAACTTCACCAATTGCTGTCGTGCTTGCGGCCGGGAAGGGCACCCGCATGGGCAGTGATCTGCCCAAGGTGCTTCACCCAGCCGCGGGCAGACCGCTGCTGGGCTGGGTGCTCGATGCACTCGATGCCGCCGGGTGTACCGACCAGATCGTTGTGATCGGCCACGGTGCCGATCTGGTTCGGGCTGCCGTCGGACAGCGGCCCGGGGTGAAGTTTGCGGTGCAACGCGAGCAGCGTGGCACCGGTGATGCCGTTGCCGCGGCGGCCGAACTCATCCGGGCAGCCTGCCAGGATGAATCGGCGGCCCGCCGGCCGGTCGTCATTGTCTGCGGCGATTCACCGCTGCTGCGGCCCGCCAGTGTGACGGGGCTGCTCGAGGCCTTCAGCCAGACCAAGGCCGCCTGCCTGCTCGGGACGGCTGTCACCGACGACCCGACCGGTCTCGGCCGAATCGTCCGCGACGGCGCGGGGCGATTTCTGCGAATCACCGAGGAAAAGGACGCCACGGCGACTGAGCGGGCCATCCGCGAAGTCAATATGAGCACCTATGTCTTCGCCGCCGAGAGCCTGCTCGCCAGCCTGGAGCAGCTCGACACGGCAAACGCCGCCGGCGAGTACTACCTGACCGACTGCCCGCGGTTGTTGTTGGAGGCGGGCGAGCCGGTCGACGCGGTCGCCTGCCTCGATCCCAGCGAGACCCTCTCGGTCAATACGCCCGAACAGTTGGCGGCCGTTTCAGCGGTTCTTGCCGGGCGGCCGGCGAAATAACTTTGTCGGGCCGATTCGCCGCCGGACCGCCGGCTTCGGGCGGCGGCTTGAATGGTTCTGAGCATCCGGTCACAGTGTGGGCTTCAGCGGCTGCGGTGACCGCCCTTCTCTGTTCCTTCCCCGGCAACCGATGAACGATCTCAAAATTTTCAGCGGGCTGGCCAATCCGGCACTCACCCAGGACATCTGCCGCTACCTGAATCTGCCGATGGGGAAGATCTCCATCGGCCGCTTTCCGGACGGTGAAATCTCTTGCAAGATCGACGAGGATGTCCGGGGCCGTGACATCTTCATCGTGCAGCCAACCTGCCCACCAGTTGACGAGCACCTGATGGAACTGCTCGTCATGATCGACAGTTTTAAAAGGGCCAGTTCCTACCGGATCACGGCGGTCATCCCCTATTTCGGCTACGCCCGGCAGGATCGGAAAGATGCCGGCCGGGTGCCGATCACCGCGAAGCTGGTCGCCAACCTCATCACCCGGGCAGGGGCAGACCGGGTGCTGGCGATGGATCTCCATGCCGCGCAGATCCAGGGGTTCTTCGACGTGCCCGTCGATCACCTCTATGCCGCCCCGGTCCTCAACAACCATCTTCAATCGATCGACCTGCCCCAGGAGGACCTGGTGGTGGTGAGCGCCGATGTCGGCGGCATCAAGCGGGCGGTGGGCCACGGCGAGCGACTCGGGGCCCCGCTGGCGATCATCGACAAGCGGCGGTTGAGTGCCGACACCACCACCAGCGCGAACATCATCGGGGCGAGTGTCGAAGGAAAAATCGCCCTGATGTTCGACGACATGATCAGCACCGCCGGCTCAATCTGCTCAGCCGCCGAGGTGCTTCACCAGCACGGGGCCCGACAGATTTTCGCGGCGGCCACCCACGGCCTGCTTGTCGGCCCGGCCGTCGAGCGGCTGCAGGCGGCCCCCTTCGCCGGCATTATCGTGACCGACTCCATTCCCCTGGCCCCGGAAAAAACGCTGCCCACGATCACCGTCCTCTCGGTGGCCAGCCTGCTGGGGCAGGCGATCAAGCGGATTCACCGGAATGAGTCGGTCAGCATGATGTTCCAGTAATCCATTTTCTCGTTGTTTCCGGGGCGACGCTTGCGGTTTGGCCCGGGAGTGGCACAATACGGGGCCCGAACAAAGGAGCCCTGATATGAGTGATTCCCTGGAAGTGGCAGCCCGTGCGGATACCGGCACACGGGCCTGCCGCAAGCTACGGCAAGATGGCAAAATTCCGGCTGTTCTCTACGGCCATGGCGAAGCCTGCATCGATTTGACCGTCACCCGCGAAGCGGTCGAAGCAATGGTTCGACATGGCAGCCGGACCGTTGAACTGCGAGGCGCGGTCACCACGCCGGCCCTCGTGCGGGAATTGCAGTGGAACACCTACGGCACCGAACCGCTGCACGTCGATTTTCTGCGGATCGACCTGGCTGAAAAGATTCTCGTGACGGTTCCGGTGGAACTGCGGGGCGAGTGCCCCGGGGTCAAGGCGGGGGGTGTGTTCAAGCACGTGCTTCACGACCTTGAAGTCGAGTGTACGGCCCAGACCATTCCCGAGACCGCTGTTGCCCACATCGCTCATCTGGAGGCGGGTGGCGTTATCAAGGTGAAGGATCTCGAACTGCCGTCCGGCACCCGGGCCACGGTTGCGGAAGACGAAGTTGTTGCATCCTGCCTGCTGCCGGGCCAAAAGGTGGACGAGGCCGCCGAGTTGAGTGAACCCGAAGTTGGTGGCGACGCGGCCGGTGGTGAGGAGGCGTGAAGCTGGTGGTCGGCCTGGGCAATCCGGGCAAAAGGTATGAAGGAACCCGACACAACGTCGGGTTCGAAGTGCTAGACGTGTTAGCCGACCGGGCCGGAAATCCGGCGCGGCGTCAGCGGTTTCAGGGCGAGTTCTGCCAGGCCACGATTCGGGGTTCGGCAGTTTTGCTGCTCTGGCCGCTGACCTGGATGAATCTCAGTGGTGGCAGCGTGCGAGCGGCCCGAGACTTTTACAAAATCGACCATGCCGACATCCTCGTTATCTGCGATGACTTTCAGTTACCGCTCACCGCGATCAGAATCCGGCCGCGAGGTTCATCCGGTGGCCAGAAGGGCCTCGCCGACATCCTCAAACAGCTTGGAGACCAGGCTATCCCCCGGCTTCGTGTCGGCATCGGCCCGGTGCCGTCCAGTCGCGATCCGGCCGACTTCGTTCTGGCTCGGTTCGCCACCGCCGAACGCCCAGAGGCCGAGGCCTCCCTCACCCGGGCGGCTGATGCGGCGGAGGCCTGGGCCACCCTCGGAATCGAGGCCGCAATGAATCGCTACAACTGACAGCCGTCACCCGACAGTCCCAATTCCCCCGAAGAAAAACCGTCCCGAATCACCGCTGGAGAATCGCTCATGAATGTCTACGAAGGCATGTTTATCCTCGATCCGACCAAGTATGCCCGCGACCCCGAAACGGTCACCGGTCAGCTCAATGAACTGGTGGCTGAATTTGGTGGCAGTGTGCTGGTATCGCAACTCTGGGACGAGCGGAAACTCGCATATCCGATCAAGGGCCAGAAAAAGGGAGCCTACTGGCTGATCTATTTCCGGATGGATGGCGGCAATCTGGTTGCCTTTGAGCGGCAGTGCGAGCTGAACGAAAACCTGCTGCGACGGCTCATCCTCAAGATCGACCCCCGGCTTGCCGAGCCGCTGGTCCAGCATGCACAGGCGGGCGAATCGGCGGCGAAGCCCGCTGCCGCCCGGTGAGCCGGTGACCAAGGCTTGCAGACTCCGCCACCAACCGATATCCTGGGAAGTGAACACGAGTTCAGTTCCCAGTTGCGGCGCGGAAATCTTCGGCCTTGTCGGCCTTCACCCGCGACCGCAGACACGACGAGAAAGGATAGAGC
>CALAZQ010000247.1 GCA_937926325.1 uncultured Planctomycetaceae bacterium
TCGCCACATAGAGCACAATCGGCCGCAGGAAGCGGTTGTCCATTGCTAGCCCTAGATGGTTACAGTTGAAGCCATGGTCGCGGCACCAGTCACTACAGGGACAATCGTGTGGCAGCCGTAAGTTGAGTCAGGAAACGGATGAGCCCCGACTGTGACCGCAGTAGTCACCGCAGAACCATTCGCAAACACCGGCACCGGGGCCGTAAGCGTGTCAGGGGCGGCGTACCACTGAATCTGGGTGGCACCGTTCGTAGAGGCGACCGTCAGCACCCCGCCAGCCCCGTGCGCAAACGGAATGCGGTGCGATGTGCTGGGGGAGTTGGTGCAAACAATCTCCACCGCAGGCGCAGAAAAACGACTGATTTCTTGCATTACAGCTTCCTCTTCAGGGCGTGTCTCTCAATCACCTTCTCTCGCAGCTCCCCGGCCTTGGCCTTGGGGTTCCGCTTCTTTTCTCGGGCCACTTCCTCTTTGATGATTCGCTCACTCAATGCGACTCGTTTGGGTGGGCAGGCGATCCCCTCGTGTTCCACTGCACCGCAGACGTTCAGGTTTCTTTTCGCCGCAACTCGTCTGACATCGTCCGCCGAAGAAACCCATGCCTCCGGGTCCCGCCAACCGCGCGTGTCCGCGATCCCGCCCACATAGCGTTTCCCGCTGACAGTGATCCCCGCTGCATTGGCTTCCTTCACCATGTAGTTGGCCATCCGCTTCGGGAGCTGATCCAGCTGCTGGTTGTTCAGCCTCCCCTCCATGAATGCCCGGTCGCTGCCTTTTGTGCCGGGGGCGATTTGAAGGGCGCACATGATTGCGAACTTCTCGCTGGCTCCGGACTTGATGGACTCGCGATAGGTGTCGATGGCGGATCGGCCTGCCTCTTTCACTTCTTGTGGTACGTTCACTTACTATTGTCCTTCGGGGGGGGGTTGCTGCTCATTTTCATTGGCACCAACTTGTTCGGGAGGAGGGGGTGGTGGGGGAGGCACAAGGAAGGTGCTAACGTCGTAGTTCATGGTTTTGCCCCACTGGGTCAGCAGGCCGTTGAACAGATTGGGCTGACCGGCTTGCAGCAGTCCCTGCGCGACTGGCATCATGATCTGCATGAACTGAGTCATGTTCTCGATCTTGGTGGCGAGATTGGGCTTCCTTGCACTGCCAGCCTCCACCCGGTAGCTGTATTCCCTGACAATCGCGTCGGGGGCCTCGCCCTGAACGTGCATCTGCCACGCTTGAGCAGCCATCGGCCCAAGGATCGGGGCAACGTCCTGCGGGTAAATCATCCAGCGGGCAAGCAATGCCTCTTTCCTTGCTACTTCGCCAAGAGCATCTTCGAGGGTGTTCGCATAATCGTCCGGTCGGACAGAAATCTGCTCGGCCTTCACGGTGGCTTCTGCTGCACTTCTGAACTGATTTCTGGTCATGCCGTAAATCAGCTCGGTCAATCCGACACGCCGGTCGAACAGGGCTGTAACTTCGGCAATGATCTGGTACATGTCTGCCGTCACACCGGGCAAATTAAACACCGAGATCACATCGTTCACCGACCGGCCAATCGCCTCTGATATCTCAACGATCTTAAAGCCGCCCTCGCTACTGTCGAGAATCTTGGCCTTCATGTCTGGGTCCGCAGCCTTGGCGACACCGATCAGCGTCTGGGCGGAAGTGGCAATTCTTGTGGCAAGGAACGACATGGCCCAGTTGATAAATCGAAGTTCACCGATACCAGGCCGGATTAGTGAAAGGGGCCACGAGTAACCGGGCTTGCCGTGCCACGCCAAGAGCGTGAAGGGCCAGCCGTTCGGCTCTGCCCAGAACGGGATGGGCCACTGGGCGGCCATGAAAAAGCCTTGAGGTACTCCAGTCTCATCCACCTCCTCTTGCAGCATCTTGGGAG